>NZ_JBEXPH010000201.1:0-14048 GCF_040611955.1 Streptomyces sp. NPDC006510
CAGGCGCTGTGGAGCACCGACGGTGTGGTGCGGCTGCCCGCCGCGTCCTCGGCGAGCGGCCGCCCGTCGGCGGCGGCCCAGATGGACCCGAGCACCTCGGACCCGTGGCGCACCGCGATGGCCAGCCGCTCGGCGTACCGGTCGTCGGCGGGCAGCCGCACCACACCGTCGGTGCTCCACAGCGCCTGGAAGAAGCCGCTCTCGCGGAGTTCGAGGACCCGCCAGCGGGGGACCTCCTGGCCCAGGATCGTCAACCGGCGCATCGGATCGGGTTCGTGGTCCAGTCGCGAATAGGCCAGCACCCGCGACTGCGGATCCTCGATCGTGATGGCTCCGCCGACCAGGTCCGCCACCGTATTGGCCAGCCCGGACAGATCGCCGAGCCGCAGCCCCGCCACCCCGGCCGGGGCGCTGTGCACCAGAGCGGTCCGCAACTGCCCCAGCACCTCCGTCCACCCCTGCCCCGGCCGCCGGGTCAGCAGCGCCGTACGCCCTTGGCCCGCCGCCTCCACCAGCGCGGCCCGCGGCCCCCGGCCGCCCCGCCGCATCACCACGGCCGCCGCCCCGGCCCGGTCGGCACCGCGCAGCACATCGACCGCCTCGGGCGAGGCGACCTCCACACCGATCGCGAGCAGGATCAGCCCGGACGCCGCCCACGTACCGTCGTCGCGCTCCTCGCCGGGGTCGTGCAGCACCACATCGGCCACCGGCACACCGGTGCCGCGCGGCGCCACGACGACATCGAGCATCCCGGGGGCGATCAGCCCGAGGATCTGCTCCAGCGAGGGCCCGGTGTCGCGCCGGTCCGGTTCGTGCGTCGGCATCCACCCATCATGTTCCGGACGACCGGCTCCAGGAACCGAGGCCGTCGAACGCGACGTTCAGATGACGGGGCCCGCGCAGCACGGCGTTCTGCCGGTACGGGGGTGGGTCCTCCACCAGGCGCGGGCCGTCGAGCCTGCGGGCGAGCGCGGCCAGGGCGAGCTGTGCCTCCAGCCGTGCGAGGGGTGCGCCGAAGCAGTTGTGGATGCCGCTGCCGAAGCCGAGATGCTGGATGTCCTGCCGGTCGGGGTCGAAGCGGTCGGGGTCGGGGAACCGTTTCGGGTCCCGGTTGCCGGAGGCCAGGACGAGCCAGACGGAGGCGCCCTTGGGGATGGTGGTGCCGGCGATGTCGATGTCCGCGAGGGTGGTGCGCTGCGGCAGCAACTGCACGGGGGGCTCGAAGCGCAGGAGCTCCTCCACGAGCGGGACGGCCAGCCCGGGGTCGTTGCCCAGCCGTTCGAGGACGTCGGGGTTGCGCAGCAGGGTGAGCGTCCCGTTGGTGATGAGGTTGACCGTGGTCTCGTGACCGGCGATCAGGAGCAGGGCGGCGGTGCTGAGCACTTCCATCCGGGTCATCCGACCGTCCGCGCCGTGCTGGGTGACCAGCGCGGAGAGCATGTCGTCGCCGGGCGCCCCGCTGCGTTCGTCGATCAGCCCGGACAGGTACATCCCCAGCTCGGTGCGGGCCTCCTGGGTGGCGCGGCGGCGCTCGCCGGGGTCCTGGTCCGGGTCCGGGTCGAGGCCGGCGGCGATGGTGTCGGCCCAGGAGTGGAAGCGTTCCTCGTCCTCGCGCGGAATGCCCAGCAGCCGGCAGATCACGGTGACGGGGAAGGGGTACGAGAAGTCGTCGACGATGTCGACCTGCTTCCGGTCCCCGAAACCGTCGATGAGGTCGGCGACGATCCGGGCCAGTTCGCCGCGCATGTCGTACACGTGCCGGGGCGATTCCGGCGGCCCGAACGGGCGCATGGTCATACGGCGCAGCCGGTCGTGCTCGGGAGGGTCCAGCCTGAGGAAGGCGGGCGGCAGCGGCGAGGCCTCTTCCTCCTGGAGCAGGGTGCCGGCGGCACTGGGGGAGAGGTTGCGGGCGTCCGAGCTGATCCGCGGATCGTGCAGCAGACTCTTGATCTCCCAGTACGTGCTGACGACGAACAGCTCGTCGCCCTCCTGACGCACCGGCGTCTTGCGGAGCTCGGCGTACAGGGGGTACGGGTCGGCGCGGTTGGCGTAGTCGACGATCTGCCGCAGGAGCGTGTCTTGCGTCATGGTGGCGGTCCTTGCTGGCGTTCTCGGTGGCGTCCGTGACGGACGTGGGGGCAGCGGTCGTTCCCGGGCCGGGGCGCGAACCCGGCGGTGGTCAGAACCGGGCGGGGGTGAAGGTGATCCGCTGGTCCGTCGGCGAGTAGCCGCTGACGGTGACGGACGGCCCGTGGGTGGGCAGTGAGGGGTCCGGGAAGTCGGCCGGGACCGGCCGCAGACCTTCGGGGCGGCGGTCCACCGAGGAGTACTCCGGGGGGAACGGAGCCGCCGATTCGATCTGCCGCTGGTAGAACTCCAGCCACTTCGTCTGGTCGAAGGAGACCGCGGCGATGACCCGGCCCTGGTATCCGTACACGCCGGTGAAGCGGCGCTCGGCGAGTGAGCCCTGGGCGACGATGATCTCCTCGCCCAGGGACGGGACGCCGACCGACTTGATGTTGACCCCGAACTGGGAGGACCAGAAGGCCGGCACCCACAGGTGCGGGCGGCGCTCGGAACTGCTGCTGATCATGTTGTGCGCCGCGGTCGCGGCCTGCACGACAGCATTGCCCCAGTGCTCCAGGGAGAGGAACTGGTACCCGAAGAGCGCGTGCGGGGACCGTGCGACATCACCGGCGACGAAGATGTCGTCGGTCACGATGCCGCGGACGTCGAAGGCCCGGCATCCCGCGTCGCAGGCGATTCCGCGCGGACCGGCGCCGAGCCCGGATCCGGCCAGCCATTCGGTGTTCCGCGTCGCGCCGAGCGAGACGACGGCGACATCCGCGTCGATGGTGGTGCCGTCGGACAGATGGGCACGCCGCAGCCGGCCCGCCGAGTCGCCCTCCAGCCCGGTGACCATGATCCCGCAGCGCAGGTCCACCCCGTGCTCGCGCTGGAGTTCCGCGGCCACCTGGCCGATCACCCCGCCGAGCGCGCCCACCAGGGGCGCCGGCCCGCGTTCGGCGACGGTCACCGGCAGTCCGCGCTCGCGGCAGGCCGAAGCGATCTCCGAGCCGGTGAAGCCCGCGCCGATGACGAGGACCCGGCGGGGCGACGCCGCCAGTCGCCGCTGGAGGCGGGCCGCGTCGTCGCGGGTGCGCAGTACGAAGACCCCGTCCAGCTCGGCCTCCGCCTGGTGCGGCCACGGCCGGGCACGTACACCGGTCGTGATCAGCAGCCGGTCGTACTCCACCTCGTCGCC
Source organism: Streptomyces sp. NPDC006510 (assembly GCF_040611955.1). Taxonomy (NCBI): domain Bacteria; kingdom Bacillati; phylum Actinomycetota; class Actinomycetes; order Kitasatosporales; family Streptomycetaceae; genus Streptomyces; species Streptomyces sp. NPDC006510. The sequence continues at coordinate 3,266 of NZ_JBEXPH010000201.1, forward strand.
GTCGGCCAGCCGCACCCGCCTGGCCGCCATGTCCAGCCCGGTGGCGGCGGTTCCGAGCCGCCAGCGCGCGTCGAGCCCGTTCCGCCGGGGCAGCTCGGTGCGATCGGCGGACGCGTGGCCCAGCAGGACCTGCTTGGAGAGCGGCGGACGGTCGTACGGCTCATGGGGCTCGTCACCGATCAGCGTGAGTGAACCGGTGAAGCCCTCCTGCCGCAGGGTCTCCGCGGCCCGGAGGCCGGCCAGGGAGGCGCCGACGATCACGATCCGCCCCTCGCGCCTCAGCCACTCCAGAGCGCCGTCACCGTCACCGGACACCGGACAGCCCCTCTTCCACCGCGGCCGGTGCGTCGTCCGGGTCCTCCACCAGGATGGCCTGCACCGGACACGCGGCGGTGGCGCGCAGCACCTGCTCGCGCTGCGCCTTGTCGGCGTGCGGGTTGTACAACAGGGATTCCTCGCCGTGCATGGCGAAGACATCGGGTGCCAGGAAGGCGCACTGTGCGTACCCCTGGCACCGGTTGAGATCGACGACAAGCCTCATCGATGGGCCGTCCTTCCAAGTAGTACCCCCGCGGTATCCCCGCCTCAGCGTGCGAGGGCCGTTCCGGATCCGCGAGCACAGGCGGACCGATGGAGTTATCGCCGGACCGGCGGGTTCGCGGCGCCGGCCACGAGAACGTGGAGGCTGACGACCGGGGCCCACAGGGGAAGGCCGGCGCGGACCGGGCGACGCCGCTCGTCATGAAGGGTTCGGGTACGAGCCCGCCGTACGTGCGGAGTTCGGGGACCGGTGATCAGCACCTGGGTGGGCTTCGCCGACTCCGGCCGGACGGACCGGCCCGGTTTCCGCGGCGCGGACGGGTACGTACGGACGCCGGCCCCGGACATCTGGGGGCGCGCGGACTTCGCCCGGGATCACCACTGCCGGTTCCGGAAGAACCACGGCCGACCCGGGCGGTGGGCCGGCCGGTCAGCCGGCCCACCGCCCGGAGAGGAAGGTGATGGCGAAGACGGTCATCAGGGGGGCCGCGACGGTGAGGTAGGCGGTCTTGACGCGGGGCCTTCGCAGGCTCCAGGCGGCGAGACCGGTCCACAGCGGCCACCACAGGAGCGTCGCGCGGGGCATGGAGGTGTACCAGTAGGAGGTGCCCAGGGCCCACAGGCTGAGGCCGATGTACGTGGCCTCGGCCCACCGCCGACGCCGGACCAGCAGGCCGCACAGGACGATGCCGATCAGCATGGTGAGGAGTTCGGCCTGGGACATCAGGGCGTACCCAGTGGCCTGGGAGTGTCCGAAGGCGGCGTGCCAGGTGTTCTTCCAGGCTTCCCAGGGGGCATGGAAATCGCGGTACCAGCCACGTTCCTCGGCGTGCTTCCAGGCCATCCAGTCGGCGGTGTGCGCGTGCAGGTACCAGCTGTAGAGGAACGGCGGCAGGGCGGGCAGCGCCAGCCAGGGCAGACGGCGCCAGTCGGCGGCGGTGCGCGCGGTGACCAGGAAGTGGACCGCGAGGGCCGCGGCGAGGAAGAGGCCGCTGACCCGGACGGTGGTGGCCAGGCAGGTCAGAACGGCCGCGAGCGGCCAGTTGAGCCGCTGGGCGGCCAGCCAGGCGGGCAGGGCCAGGGCGAGGAAGAGCGCCTCGGTGTAGCCGGCGGCCAGGAAGACCGCACAGGGCGAGAGCAGGAAGAACAGGGCCGCGCGCGGACCGGCGTCGGCCTGCGGCAGGTACAGCCGGGCGATACGGGCCAGGGCCAGCACGGCGACGCCACCGGCGACGAGGGATATCAGCGCACCGGCCGCCGGCCAGCTCGGGACGACGGTGTGTACGGCCCGCAGCAGGAACGGGAAGCCGGGGAAGAAGGCCTCCCTGTTGTCCCAGTCGGGTGTCCAGGGACCGCTCTGACCCGGGAAGTAGCCCTGCTGGGCTATGTGCAGGTAGTGCCACCAGTCCCACCGCTGCCACGACGAGAGGACCGAGGCGGCGTGACGGGTCTCGTGGTCGTCGGGGAACAGCCAGCGGGTGCAGTAGGCGGTGGTCCAGATGCCCGCCCGGGTCAGCAGATAGAGCCAGAGGACCTCGCGGTCGGCGGGCCCGAGCCGGAACAGCAGCCGGGCGAAGGGCTTCGCGCCCGGCGTTGGGGCGTCGCGGGGCGGCCCGGGAGCGGTCCTGGCCCGGACGGGCGGATGCTCGCGGTGCCGTTGGGGGGTCGAAAGGCTCACAACACGATCTCCTGGGTCGATTCAGCGCACACCGAATGGCTCGGGCAGGTGCCACCAGGGGCACGGGAGCCGGACGTCGGGCGGGAGTGGCCGGAGAGGCCGGGAAGGTCAGGGAGGCGGGAGGGTGACGCTCCCGCGGGGCGTGGTCGGTGTGGTCGATGGGCTCTCGCCCGGGGTGGTCGGTGACGTCGACGAGCCGGAGGAGGGGGTGCCCGACGGCGGCGAACTCGTCCGGCGAGAAGCGGGCGAGGAAGGCGAGGAGGACGAGGAGGACGAGGAGGGCAAGGAGGGCAAGGATTTCGGCGAGGGGGAGAGCCGGGGCGAGGGAACGGGCGACGGCGTGTTGGCGGGGACGGTGGTGCCCGTGCTGTCCGGCACCAGCGAGGCCACGGCGGCGCCCGTGCCCGAGAAGATCAGACAGGCCCCGACGGCCAGCGCGACGATCCGGCGCCTGCGCACTCGTTCCCCGCGCTCGGTGATGAACGAGGCCGGAGCGGAACGTGCCTGCGACTGGCCGACGGCGGCGGCTTCCTTGAACAGGGACCTCAGTGGGTCGTGGGATTCAGACACAGGGCCCCTCCTCGGTACGCGGATCCTGCAGACGATGAGAGAGCGTGGCCCGGCCCCGGGCCAGATGGGTCTTGACGGTGCTGGCCGCCAGGCCGGTCTCCGCGGCGATCTGTTCGACGGACAGATCGCAGACGTAGTGCAGCGCCAGCGTGCGCCGCTGTTTGGACGGCAGCCCCCGCAGCGCCTCCACCAGGGCCACCGTCTCCGGTCCGGGCGCCTCCGTATGGGGCGGGGCACCACTGCGCTGCCAGGCATCCGCCGCACGGCGCCGCCCCCGCCACCGGCTCACCGCCAGCCGCCAGGCGACGGTACGGATCCACGCCTCGGGCTGCCCGTCACGGTCGAGCTGACGCCGCCGGCTCCAGCCCTTGATGAACGCTTCCTGCACCACGTCCTGCGCTTCGTGCTGGTCGCCGAGCATCACGAACAACTGCCCCGTCAGCCGGGCAGCCGTCTGCGCGTAGAACTCTTCGAACTCCTCGACGGTCAACAAAAAACTCCTGGATCTCCTCGGTCTCACCGGGCATACGCCAGGCACCCCCCGTCCGGACGACACCGGACCCGAAGAAATCGGGTGACGGTGATCACATGGCCCCCGGACCGGGGTGTGCCGGAATCCCTGATCACCGGCATCAGGACATTTAACAGAAAGAGGTGGCGAACCTCTTGACCGGGGCGAAATTGGGAGGAGAATCGTCAATACACCAGAAAACCAGAGCGAGCCGCACCGCCGATGGAGACGTCCGTCGAGCCGAGTGACCCACTCGTTGGCTCTGGCCAGGCCCCCGGCAGATCCTCCGGGTCCGGAGCTTTCAGTGACGGCTGGAAGTCCTCGGAACCGAGAAGGACTACCGGGGACTGCATGTGTGCCCCCACGAAGGAGCCCATAGCCGCTTGTTTCCCCCGGACGGCGTTCATCCGGTCGTACGGGCCACCAGGGGGCGGCCGCGCTGGGCCTTCCTGACCCGGTCCTACTCCGTGAGTGGTCGGGGCGCCATTCCCGGATGTCGTCGTCGAAGTCGCCGTCGCGTACGTCGTGCAGAGCGGCTGCGCAGCCGGCCTGGATGGCCTGGTTGATCAGCTGGTGCAGCTCGGCCGGTGAGACCGAGAGCTCTGCTCCCGAGCAGAGAGTGGCGGCGGCATGTGTCGGTCACAGCCCAGCGGGAGTTCGGCCTGGGGCCCGCCCTCGTACCCGGATGGGTTCTTGATGGCTTCTTCATAGGTTCTTCAAAGAGGTCCTCGTACGGTCGTCGCGTTCCGGATACAGCGGGTCCGGGCGCAACGGCGGTTACGTAAGGAGCTCTTGGGGATGAGTGCGCGTCGGTGGTTCGGGGGCCGGTTCCTGGTCGGAGCGGTGGTCGTGGTGGCGATGACGGTGACCGGCTGCGGTGGCAGCGACGACAAGGGCGGCGAGGTGGCCTCCGCCGACAGCGGCAAGCCGACCGCCAGCGCCTCGAAGCGGGCGTCGAGCGAGCTGTCCGAGTACGTCGAGGGGCAGCGCAAGTGGGTCGGGTGCCTGCGCGACGCCGTGTTCGACGCGCCTGACCCGGACGCCAAGGGCAAGGTGGACCTCGGCGACGCTTCGAAGTAGAAGAAGGACCCGACCGCGTTGAGGGCCCAGGAGAAGTGTGCGGACCAGGTGCTGCCGGTTCCGGAGAGCGTGGAGAAGGGGCAGCAGCCCGAGCTGTCCAAGGCGGAGATCGCCAAGAACCAGAAGTACGCGAAGTGCATGCAGGAGAACGGCGCCCCGGACTTCCCCGACACCGACGAGACCGGCCATTTCCGCGACGTCACCTGGGACTCCACGTCGGCCGACGGCAAGCGGGCCGCACGGGAGTGCGCCTCGATCATCGGGATCCCGGCCGACGCCCCCTCGCCGAAGGGCTGAGAGGACGTGCGTGGCTGGGGGGTGGCGAATGACGTGGGTGGGGTTCAGATGACGGACGACGATGTCGGGGCGGCGGAGGCGTACACCGACCGGCCGGGAACACGACGGCGCAGGCGGGGGCCGATCCTGATCGCCGGAGGCTTCGTGCTGGTCGCGGCGGTGAGCGTCGTCGGCGCACTCGGCCTGTTCGCCGAGGAGGGGCAGTGGCTCGCCGCAAGCTGAGTCACGATGGCACCCTCGTTCTCGACTGCGAGGGCCTGTCGAAGCTCGTCAGTGATCACGAGCCCGTCGTCGCCCTCATCGCCGAAGCCCGCAGGCGGGGCATGGAGGTGGTCATCACCGCACTCACCATCAACCAAGGGGTGCATCGCCGGACCGACAAGGCGCGGCTCGCCTGGGTCCTGTCCGGCGTGCGGATCGTGCACATCGGCGACGAGGAGGCCAAGGCCGCCTCAGCCATGCTGATCAACGCCGGGCTGCATGGTCACAAATACGCCATCGACGCCGCCGTGGCCGAGATGGCGCTGCGTCAGCGCCGCCCGGTCGTCATACTCACCTCGGACATCGACGACATGACGAAGCTCTGCGGCGACAGAGTGCGCCTCGTCGCCGTGTAGTCGATGCCCAAGAGCCGAACGCCGGGGACGGAAGGTCGATCCGTACGTCCTTGCCCGAGCGCGGTGGGACCGGTTGACCAGTCGTCTAGCACCCAGGGCCGTGAACGGCTGCGAGGCCGGACGCCTCGTCTTTCATGGTGCCGTGAGGTGCGGCAACCGCGTGTTGGCCTCGTCCGGCGTGAAACGGTCAGGGGCGAATTCCGTGGCGGACCGAAGTCCGAGCCACTCCAGCATGGCGTGGTGTTCTTCATGCGCCGGGTCGGCGAGGATCACTTTGAGATCGCTGTAGCCGGGGCTGCCGCCGCAGTCCTCGGGCGGGCACGCCCCGGCACCGTCCACGCAGTGCGGATAGTGAAGCCCGGCTGTGGCTGTCTGGAGCTGCTCCACGGTGATGAGGTGCTCCCAGGAGTCCCCGAAGTCGTACGTGTACACGAAGTGGGCACCCGGCTTGAGCAGGGCGCCCAGTGCGGCGGTGCGCTCGTCGCGGAAGCCGAGTTCGCCGCCGGGGCGGCCGTACCGGACGCCGTCGACGGTGAACGCGTGCATGTGGCAGTTCTGCCAACCCATCGCGGCCTGGATCACGGAGTGAAGCCGGTCCAGGCGGATCGAGGCCGACACCAGCAACTGCCGCCAGACCCGGGGGTCGTCCACGTCGGCGAGCTCGACGAGGATCCGCAACACCGCGTCGCCGGGCTCGGGCTCGCCGCGCATTCGAGCCGTCTCGATGCGGCCGTCCGCCGTCAACTCCGTGGTGTCCTCCGTGAGATGGACCGCTCCCAGGGAGGCGAGGGCCTTCAGGACCCGTCGGACGTCGTGGTCGTTGGCGGTGCGCAGATGCCCCAGACGGTCGGGAGACAGGTCGTCGAGCACGTACAGCGGGCTGACCGCCTGCCACACCACCTCGTACAGGTCACTGAGCGGCACCGGGGTCGTGGCCGCGTACAGCCCGTGCAGCAACGCACGCAGGCCCCGGTCGTACTCGTGCGTGAACAGGGATTCCAGCCAGCCGGAAACCGTCACGGCCGGGCCGATGTGCGGCAGCGCGGAGAACAGGGCGCCACGCAGCTCGTCGGGGCGGTCCAGCAGCTTGGCGTTCTTCTTCACCGGCAACAGGCGCCCGCCTGCGGTCCGCAGCAGTCGTGCCGCCTTCGCCCACTCGACCAGCAGCGTGAGGTGGTACAGCTCCTCGCTGGACTTCGTCTTGAACTTACGGTCCCCGATCACCGGGTCCATCCGGTCGCCGGTGTCCAGAAGCTCCACCAGTGCTCGCGCGTCGGCAAGCGTCATACGGCCGGTCTGGGTCAGCTTGCGGCCCGCGCCTACCCAGCCGACCAGCGCTCGCACCTGCTCGACGGTCCTGCCCACTGACTCACCCATGCTGCCCTGCCCGTTCCGGCTCGTCTCCTGTATCCCCCGATCCAGGATGGCAGCACCGCCGGCGCACCCTGTTCTTCGCATGAGGCGACACGGAAGTGGCAGACTGTGACGGTGACCACGTACGACGAGGAACTGCTGGCCCGGGTCCGGGAGATGAGGGAGCGCGGCAGCGCGCCGAAGCAGATCGCGAAGGCGCTGGGGCTGCGTCCGGCCCAGGCCACCGCGCTGGTCAGACGGGTCGCCGAGGCGGCACTGGCGAACGTCGCGCCGGATGAGCGGCCGGTGGTGGGCTGCTGGGTCAACGCGGGCTGGAGCGCGGGACTGGACCTGGCCGAAGCCCCGGACTGGGCGGCGGCCGACCCTCTCGGCCAGGAGCCGGACCCGGACACAGGCGGCTTCACCCAGATCCTCCTGGCCCGCCAGGAACGTGCCAGCAGGGTGACCGTCACCGGGTTCCTGGTGGACGTGTACTGCCTGGGAGTCAAGAACGTCACCGATCCCGAGGCGATGGGGTCCGGATCCCTGACCACTTACGCATCGATGTACTACTCGGCTTTCGATCACCGGCCTCTGCCGATCGGCGTGGAGCAGGCGCAGACGATCGTGCACGATGCGGTCGCCTACGCCCGCGGTCTTGGCTTCGAGCCAGCGGGCGGCTTCGCCGACGCCGCAGTGCACCTGGGTGCCCCGCCCGGCGACCGGCCCGTCATCGGCTTCGGCCGGGACGGCAAGCCGTTCTACCTCTCCGGCCCCTACGACAACCCGCGCAAGGTGGTCCAGATCCTCGAGCGCACCTGCGGTCCGGGCAACTACGACTACGTTGCCCATCTGTAGGAACGGGACGCGAGCGGCACGCAGCGGGGAACACGAACAGTGATACCGGTCGAACAGCAGCAGGAGCCCACCGGCGCTCCACGGGTCCGGCACACCGAGCACGAGGCGCAGGCCAACCTGCTGGCGGTGCTGCGCCTGTGCATGACGGAGAAGCTGCGGTGCAGCGAAAAGACCCACCGCCCCAGCACCGCCACCGTCTCGGCGGTCGCCGACGTCCTGGACTGCGGCGACTTCTATCCGCACGAGGCCATCGCTGCCTTCGCCTGGCCGATGCTGCTCCAGGCAGCCGGCCTCGCCCAGCTCACCGGCGGTCGGCTGGTGCCGACCACGCGCGGGCGCGCCGCGCTGACCCGGCCACCGCACCTGACCATTCCTCAGCTGTGGCAACGCTGGCTGAACAACAGCCTCCTGGACGAGTTCTCCCGTGTCGAGGAGATCAAGGGCCAGCGCTCGGCGAACGTCCTGACCGCCGCCAAACCGCGCCGCAAGCTCGTCGGCCAAGCGCTGGCCGGCCTCACCCCGGGTGAGTGGACGTCCATCGACGGCCTGTTCACTGACATGCGCGCGGCCGGTCTGGATCCAGTCGTCCACCGCAGTGAACGCGCCCTGTGGAAGCTGTACCTGGAGGATCCGCAATACGGCAGCCTCGGCTACGACGGCCACCACGGCTGGTCCCTCCTCCAGGGCCGGTACACCCTGGCGGTGCTCTTCGAGTACGCCGCCACGCTGGGTCTCATCGACCTCGAGTACGTTCCCCCTGCGGGTGCCCGCGATGACTACCGGGACAACTGGGGTGGCGACTACCTCGACCAGCTCAGCCGCTACGACGGCCTGTCCGCACTCCGCCTCAATCCCCTGGGCGCCCACGCCGTCGGCCTCACGGACGACTACGCCCCCGCCCAGGTCGCTGCCTTGACCGTCCCGACGGGCAGGGTCACCGTCCTGGCGAACTTCGACATCGTCGCCCTCGACGTGCTGCCCTCCGCCGACACACTTCTCCTGGACGCGTTCTCCGACCGGAAAACCGACCGGGTCTGGACGCTCACCACCGCTTCTCTTCTGCACGCCCTCGACCGCGGGCACACCCTCGACGAGCTCCGTGGCTACCTGGACCAGGCCGCCTCGCACCCCGTGCCCCAGACCGTCACTACCCTGCTCGATGACACCGGCCGTCGCACCGGCCGACTCCGCGATGCAGGTCAGACCCATCTCATCGAATGCGCGGACGAGACACTGGCAGCCCTCATCGTCAGCGACCGCCGCCTGCGCGTGCTGTGTACCCGAATCGGCGAGCGCCACCTTGCGGTCTCCCCCGACCGTCTGCCGACGTTCCGCAAGGCCGCCCTGGCCCTGGGCTACCCGCTGGCCTGATGGCACGAGGAGAACCGCTTCGGGGCCCCTCTGACCGAGGCCGGGCCGCGCGTCGTTGAGTGACCACTGATTGTCGGCAGAGGGCGCGTTCGCCGTATGGGTAAAATGTCTTAAATGTCGGAAATAACTGAGACCAAGAGTGAGACCACCAACGTCGAAGGGCCCCACCGCAAGCGGTGGGGCCCTTCGACGTATTGCCCGGTGAGAGCAATGGCGGAGGATACGAGATTCGAACTCGTGAGGGGTTGCCCCCAACACGCTTTCCAAGCGTGCGCCCTAGGCCACTAGGCGAATCCTCCGCGGCAAACAATACAAGACGTTGAGGAGTGCTCGCGAACCCGTTCCGCCCGGCCTCCCCTCGGGCTCGTTCGGGAGGGCTTCGGTGGGTGGGGGGAGTGGACCGGCAGGGGTGGGGATCGGCTAAGGTGGGCGTCAGCCCCTCACGTGGCGCTATCTGACTGAACTCCCCCAGGGCCGGAAGGCAGCAAGGGTAGGTCGGCTCTGGCGGGTGCGTGGGGGGCCCTTGTGTTTCCGGGGAGTGCCGGGCGGTGCTTCGCCCGGTCCGGGGCCGGTTGTCAGTCGGCCCGGATAACCTCGTATGTGTGTCGTCCCTTGCGCTGTACCGCCGCTACCGCCCCGAGTCGTTCGCCGAGGTCATCGGGCAGGAGCATGTCACCGACCCGCTGCAGCAGGCGCTGCGGAACAACCGGGTCAATCACGCGTACCTTTTCAGCGGTCCGCGCGGCTGTGGCAAGACGACCAGCGCGCGCATCCTGGCCCGCTGTCTGAACTGCGAGCAGGGGCCGACGCCCACGCCGTGCGGGGAGTGCCAGTCCTGCCGGGACCTCGCGCGCAACGGGCCGGGTTCGATCGATGTCATCGAGATCGACGCCGCGTCGCACGGTGGCGTGGACGACGCCCGTGATCTGCGGGAGAAGGCGTTCTTCGGGCCCGCGTCGAGTCGTTACAAGATCTACATCATCGACGAGGCGCACATGGTCACGTCGGCGGGGTTCAACGCCCTGCTGAAGGTGGTCGAGGAGCCGCCGGAGCACCTCAAGTTCATCTTCGCCACGACCGAGCCCGAGAAGGTCATCGGCACCATCCGGTCGCGTACGCACCACTACCCGTTCCGTCTCGTGCCGCCGGGGACGCTGCGCGAGTACCTCGCCGAGGTCTGCGGCAAGGAGAACAGCCCCGTCGAGGACGGCGTGCTGCCGCTCGTCGTGCGGGCCGGGGCCGGGTCCGTGCGTGACTCGATGTCGGTGATGGACCAACTGCTGGCCGGCGCGGGCGACGACGGTGTGACATATGCCATGGCGACCTCGCTGCTCGGCTATACGGACGGCTCGCTGCTCGACTCGATCGTGGACGCCTTCGCGGCGGGCGACGGGGCCGCGGCGTTCGAGGTCGTGGACCGGGTGATCGAGGGTGGCAACGACCCGCGCCGCTTCGTCGCCGACCTCCTGGAGCGGCTGCGCGACCTGGTGATCCTGGCCGCTGTGCCGGATGCCGGGGAGAAGGGGCTGATCGACGCCCCCGCCGATGTCGTCGAGCGGATGCAGGCCCAGGCGTCCGTCTTCGGTGCCGCCGAGCTGAGCCGCGCCGCCGACCTGGTCAACGAGGGGCTCACGGAGATGCGCGGGGCGACCTCGCCGCGGCTCCAGGTCGAGCTGATCTGCGCCCGGGTGCTGCTGCCCGCGGCCTTTGACGACGAGCGTTCGCTGCAGGCCCGGCTCGACCGGCTGGAGCGGGGCGCTTCCTTCGCGACCACGGGCCCGGGGCCCGCCATGGGGTACGTACCAGGGCCGGAAGCACTGGCCCATGCGCCCGCACCCGCGGCACCCGTCGTGCAGCCCGGTACGGGACCCGCTGCCGCGCGTGCGGCGGTACGGGGCGAAGCGCCCG
>NZ_JBEXPH010000202.1:0-14033 GCF_040611955.1 Streptomyces sp. NPDC006510
ATCCGCCGCTACATCATCTGGCGAAACCGCCATGCCGACGACCAGCACCTACAAGCCGTCGTCGACAAGGCAAACGTTGCCTGATGCGGCACTAGGTTGACGGGTGTGGACACCGAATGGACCTGGGCGCACTACAGCGACGAAAACCCGTTCTCCGCACCGCTGAGCACCGGCGTCGACTACCCCACCGAGGCGGAGGCCGGACAGGCGCTCGCCCGCTGCATCGCCGCGCTCGGCTCGCCGCACACCGAGGAGGCACTTCAGCAGTTGCGCTCCGCGCCGACGGATGAGAACGCCGTCCTCGTCGTCCCGGACGCCGTGTTCACCACTCGGTTCGCCGAAATCCCCTACGCCGAGGCCCCGAGACAGAGCCCCGACAGGCAGAGCCCTGACGGGCAGCCCGCCGGGTCCGAAGGCTCGCTGGGGGCAGGCCTCGGCAGCCGTGGCGAGGCCGAAGCGCTCCGGCTGGTCAACTCCGGCAGGGCGCGCGTCAGGCCCAAGGACGTGCCCGTACCGATGCGGATCGAGGGCTACCTGATCGGCCTGTGCGGCGCCGCGGGTTTCCTGATGACCGGAACCGGCATCAGGGCATGGGCCCAACCGGAGAACAATGTGGCCGGCCCCATCCTCCTGCTCCCCGGCCTTGTCCTGTTCCTCGGCGCCTTCTGGTGGACGTCGAACTGGCGCCGCCGCGCCGTCGCCCACTCGGCCCAGGCCAAGTAGCGTGCGCAGCAAGGCTATTCAGAATGCCCACCGAGCTCGTCGAAGAGCCCCTGGTAGGGTCCGTGAAGATCATCCACAACGCGATGGAGATGGTTCATGAGGCTGCTCCCGCTGTTTCTCCGACGGCCGATTGAGGCGGTGTACGAGCGCCGACTGGCCGCCACCCTGGCGGGGCTGCCACGCCCGCAGCACGTCGGGATCATGCTCGACGGCAATCGGCGCTGGGCTCGGCAGGCGGGTCACGCGGACGTACGGGAGGGATACCGGGCGGGCGGCGCCAAGACGACCGAGTTCCTGGGCTGGTGCACTGCCGACGGAATCGAGCACGTGACCCTCTTCATGCTCTCCGACGACAACCTCGGGCGCCCCGCCGAGCAGCTCGGCCCGCTGATCGAGATCATCGAAGAGACCGTCCGGGACATCACGGCCGCAGGCCGTCCCTGGGAGGTCCAGGTGATCGGCTCGCTCGACATGCTGCCTGGTACCAGTGCCCAAGTACTCAAGGAGGCCGCTGCCGCGACCACCGGGCGCGGCGGGCTCAAAGTGGACGTCGCGGTCGGCTACGGCGGCCGACGGGAGATCGTCGATGCGGTGAAGAGCGCCTTCGAGGAACACATCGCTGCCGGTGGCGACCCTGCCGAACTGGCCGAACGGTTCGAAATCGAGGACATCTCCCGGCATCTGTACTCGCCGACAGCCGACCACACCGACTTCATCATCCGAACCTCCGGAGAACAGCGGCTGTCCGGCTTCCTTCTCTGGCAGTCCGCGTATGCCGAGATGCATTGGGTGGACTGCTACTGGCCGGCGTTCCGTCACGTGGACTTCCTGCGCGCACTTCGCTCGTACGCGAATCGTGAACGGCGATTCGGCAAATAGACCGTCTCCAGCGCCGGGGGGAACTATGCCGTTGGCGGACGCATGCGTCGGGGCCCACTCGACGCAGGAACCGCCGCTCCCGCCGCGTCGATCATGGCCACGGATGCCGCCCGGGAGAGCGCCGCAGCCTGAAGCTGATGGTAGGACCTCACCAGCGGCAGTACCGAAGTGATCTCCCTGTCCAGGTGCCCGGCTCGGCAGCGCCTGGATGGTCTGTCTGACGCTGCCGCCGTACCTGCTGTCCCGCGCCATCGACGACGGGCTGCAACCGGGGCGAGTCCCGCGCCGACCGGCTGGGTCGCCGCGTTGCTGGGGGCCGGGGTGCTGAACGCGTGGCCGGCCATCATGCGGCACCGCACGATGACCAGGGTGCGACTGGACGCCGCCTTCCGTTCCGTGCCCGGGGTGGCTTGTGCCGGCCAGTGCTAGCGGCCGGTGACGTCGAGTTCGGCGTACATACCAGCCAGGTAGTGGCCGGGGATGTTGCAGACCAGCTCGTAGTGGCCGGGCCGCAGCGTGAGTGTGATCCATCCGGTCGCTCCCGGGGCAATGCCGTTACCCGCGCCCGCGCCGCAGCTGCGTGAGGCCTCACCGAGGCTGCCTGCCTCATCGATGCGCCCGTCCGCACCGGTGGGCAGCTGTCCTGGGCCTCGCTCCGCGGGCAGGGGCAGCACCACCACTTCGTGTGTGAGGTATCCGGCGTTGACCGCGCGCAGCGACACTGTTCCGGCCGTGACGGTGGTGGGGTGAGCGATCAGGCGCATCATGCGCATTCCGCTCCAGCCGGGGCCCGGACCGCTGGGGCGGTCCATCATGCCGGGGCCCATATCGGCCAGGGTCACCTCGACCACCTGGCCGGGCAGTGGGGGCGCTGTGCACCGCGCGGTGCTCGACGCCCGCCAGTTGGCGGGGTGTGGACTGCGGAAGGCGCCGGTGGCGGCCAGTAGCGCTGTCGTGACAATGCCCATCAGCAGCGCGGCGGCGGCACCGGCCAGGACCAGCCACATCCTGCGTCGGCGGTCCGCGTTCACCGCTGTTCCCGCAGCAGCGCGAGGCGACGTTTGTATTCGTCCTCGTCGATTTCCCCGCGAGCGAACCGCTCGGCGAGCAGGTCCTCTGCTCGCCTGCCTCCCCACCCGTGCTCCCCAGAGGGAGTGGGCGAGCCGGGCTGGTGGCCACGGTGGGCGCTGGTCAGGTAGTGGACAAGGGCAAGGATGCCTGCGATCACCAGTGCGAAGAACAGCACCATGACCACGGTCATAACGAACCAGCTGCCCCAGCCCCAGCCGCCGTCGTACCACATCATGCCGATCACTTCCCTTGGCCAGCTTCCTCCATTCCAGCCTGGATGAGGAACGGCTTCAGCGGAAATCGGGAGCATGGCCCCGGGTGCTGGGCCGAACGGCCCCAAGGCCTCATGCCCGCGGCCTGGATCGATCGCAGCGTGAGGCCGCCGTGCCGCCACCCACCGACGATGCGGACCTGGAGCCGATCGAGGGCAAGCAGCCGGGCCCGACAGACTGCCCGCCCTCGTGGCCTCTCCGTGCTGGTCAGGTGCAGCAGTCGCACCCGGGGCGGCAGCCGCACGCGTCCGCCTGGCTGACCACGGAGGGAGCAGACGGGACGGCGGGAACCGCGCAGCACCCCTTGCCCTTCCAGGCGTCGCGGCCTTCCTTGACCGCGACGGCCGCGATGACCAGGGCAGCGATGGGGTCGGCCCAGGACCAGCCGAGGATGGCATTGAGGACCAGACCGACCAGGAGTACGGCGGACAGGTAGGTGCACAGCAGAGTCTGCTTGGAGTCCGCCACCGCGGAGGCGGAGCCGAGTTCGCGCCCTGCCTTGCGCTGGGCAGCGGACAGGAACGGCATGATCGCCAGGGACAGCGCGGCGATGACGATGCCGGGGGCCGACCGTTCCGCCTCGCCGGTGCCGGCCAGAGCCCGTGCCGCGTCGACGCCTACGTAGAGGGCGAGTGCGAAGAAGGAGACGGCGGTGATCCGCAGGGTGGTCTTCTCCCGGGCCTCGCGTACCGCGTGGTCGCGGGCGGAGAACTGCCAGGCGACCGCCGCGGCGGAGGAGACCTCGATGACGGAGTCCAGGCCGAAGCCGACCAGCGCGGTGGAGGAGGCGATGGTCCCCGCGGTGATCGCGACGATGGCTTCGATGACGTTGTAGGTGATGGTCGCCGCGACCAGCAGCCGTATCCGGCGCGCGAGCACGTCGCGCCGGGCCGGGGACGGTCCGAGGGATATCGCGGTCATCAGCAGCATCCCTTCGTCTCGGCGTCGACGCAGGTCTTGTCGGCCTCGACCGCCAGCACCGCGGTGCGCAGGTCGTCCAGCGCGTGGCCGAGGCGTTCGTCGGCCAGCTCGTAGCGGGTGCGGCGCCCCTCGGGCACGGCCACGACCAGGCCGCAGTCACGCAGACACGCCAGGTGGTTCGACAACCGTGTGCGCGAGATACCGAGGGCGTCGGCGAGATCGGAGGGGTGGGCCGGGGCCTCGCGCAGCGCGAGCAGCAACCGGCAGCGGATCGGGTCGGCCAGCGCCCGGCCGAACCGGGTCAGGGCGTCGAGATCGGTGGCGGGGGTCAGCATGGACAAGACGATACACGGATTCTTGAATCCATAAAATCCTGAACTATTGGATCGAGGGCGGCCCGGCACACGGAGCGGGCGCTGGCCGCCGTGCTCGAAGGCCGGACCGTCGTCGCCATCGCCCACCGCCTGCAGACGGCCCACGACGCCGACCGGGTGGCCGTGATGGAGGACGGCCGGATCACCGAACTGGGCACCCATGACGAGCTCGTGACGGCCGACGGCGCCTACGCCGCACTCTGGCGCTCCTGGCACGGCGAACGGCCGCCCGCACCCTGAACCGGCGACGCGCGGCCCCGGCGGATCCCACTCCTCGTCCGCGCCCCTCGTTCGCGCCGCTCGGCGCGCGCGACCGGGCCGGAGCTGGTCTGCTGGTTCCGGGGGCCGTCCACCCGTATCCCGGAGAGATCCAGATGAGCGTCCCCAGCGTCTACCGAGCCGCGCAGGCCACCGCCGCCGGCGGTCCTTTCGAGATCGTCGAGCGCGCGGTGCCGCAGCCGGGTCCGGGTCAGGTCCGGGTGGCCGTCGATGCCTGCGGGATCTGCCACAGCGACGCCCTCTTCGTGAACGCCGCACTCCCCGGCGTACGGTTCCCGCTGGTCCCCGGGCACGAGATCGCCGGCCGGATCGCGGAGCTCGGCGACGGTACGCAGAGCGCCTGGCGGGTCGGCGACCGGGTGGCGGTGGGCTGGTTCGGCGGCAGCTGCGGCCACTGCATCCCCTGCCGGCGGGGCGACTTCGTCGTCTGCCCGAACCTGAAGGTGCCCGGCTGGGCGTACGACGGTGGCTACGCCGAGAGCGTGACCGTCCCGGCGGACGCCCTGGCCCGGATCCCCGACGCGCTGTCGGCGGCCGACGCGGCGCCCATCGGCTGTGCGGGGGTGACCACGTACAACGGACTGCGGCGCAGCTCCGCCCGGCCCGGGGATCTGGTCGCCGTGCTCGGTATCGGCGGCCTCGGCCACCTGGGCGTGCAGTACGCGGCCGCGATGGGCTTCGAGACGGTGGCGATCGCCCGCGGGGCCGCCAAGGCCGAGTTCGCGAAGGAGCTCGGCGCGCACCACTACATCGACAGCACCGCGGGCACCTCGGTCGCGGACGCGTTGCAGGTGCTGGGCGGCGCTCGGACCGTCCTGGCCACCGCCGCCAGTTCCGAGGCCATCACGGCGACCGTGGAGGGGCTCGCGCCCCGCGGTGAGCTGGTGGTCATCGGCGCGGACCCGGAGCCGCTGGGGATCAGCCCGAACCAGTTGCTGATGAGCGGCAAGGTCGTCCGGGGCCACCCGTCCGGCACCGCGCAGGACGTGCAGGACGCCCTGGCGTTCAGCGCCCTGCACGGGATCCGCCCCATGACCGAGACCGTGCCGCTGGACGGGGCGCAGGAGGCGTACCGGAAGATGCTGTCCGGCACCGCCCGCTTCCGGATGGTGCTCACCACCGACTGACGCCCCAGGGTCTCCGCTCCTCGGCACGGGCTTTGTGTCGGCAGGTGCGGTCCTGAAGTCATGCCGGGAGCACAGCAGTTGCTCCGTGTACAGCGCAAACACTGCCGTGGCGCACCTCCCGGCCTGCTCCATGTGCCCTGTGGAATTCCCCGGGTCGACCGGGCGTACGCCGTTCCGGGTGCACTGGTGCAGGGCCTGGTGCCGGCGGTGCCGGGGGTCGGCACGGTGGTCGCCGAGCGGCGCGCGCCGGGCCCCGGCGGTTCGGGCGGCGGCCCCGCGCCGAGCCGTGGGCGCATCGTGCGTACCGCCGTCGGGCCGGCCGACGCCGAGGGTTGCCCGCGGCGTCGATGCGCCGGGTCGCGACCGTCCTGTCCACCTCCACCATGGCGTTGTACCGCCGTGTG
This sequence comes from Streptomyces sp. NPDC006510, assembly GCF_040611955.1. NCBI lineage: Bacteria > Bacillati > Actinomycetota > Actinomycetes > Kitasatosporales > Streptomycetaceae > Streptomyces > Streptomyces sp. NPDC006510. The sequence continues at coordinate 6,051 of NZ_JBEXPH010000202.1, forward strand.
CGGGGCAAGGCGGAGCCGGCCGGCTGATGTCGGACGAGGCCTTCGGGGAACGCCCGCTGGGTGCCGTACCCCAGAACTGGCGACCGGGGCTGGAACTCGCCGCCCGGTGGCCGCGTTCGGTGTACGGGCGCCATCCATGGATGGCGCAGGCCGTGACCTCCTTCGCCCGGCCGACGGCGACCCCGCACGCGATGCGGTACACGGAGTGGGCACTGCGTGCCCTCGCCGGAACCGGACTGCCGCCGCGCACGAAGCTGCACATCCACCTCACGCTGCACGCCCATGTCCAGGGACTGGCGATGGCCGGCGAGCCGGAGTCGCAGACGCGTCAGGACACCGGGCTCTCCGCCGAGGAGTGGATGGTAAGAAATGAGCCACATTTCAACGCCATCTCAGCCAGTGGCGAGTACCCGTTCCTCAGCGCGTTGTTCGAACACAAGGAGTTCGAGCTCGGTCTCGGCATTCTCTTCGAATTCGGCCTGCGGAGGACGTTGGACGGCATCGCGATGATGTTCCGCGAAACGTCCGCTTAACGAACATGACCTTTCCGGCAACGGACGAATTTTGGCCAAGTTGTTGACGCGGTCCTGACAGGAACATGCTCCGGCTGACACTCTTCACCCCGTTCTGCGCACTTCTCGCTCACCCCGGACGGTTCACCGTGCCGCCGGTACCCCCCTCGCAAAAGGAGTCCGCGTGAGATCCACGCCCAGCCGTCGTGCCACCGCGACCGGCGCTCTGATAGCCGCAGCAGCCCTCCTCGCCGTCGGCGTCCAGACCGGTACGGCCACTGCCACCCCCGGCAGCACCACCTCGGCGGTACCGGCGTCCGCCGGTGCCGACCAGGGTTCCCTGGCCAAGCAGCTCTCCCCGTCCCAGCGCGCCGAGCTGATCCGCGAGGCCGACGCGAGCAAGGCGGGCACGGCCAAGGACCTCGGTCTCGGCTCGCAGGAGAAGCTCGTCGTCCGGGATGTCATCCAGGACAACGACGGCACCACGCACACGCGTTACGAGCGCACCTTCGCCGGACTCCCGGTGCTCGGCGGCGACCTGATCGTCAAGGAGTCCAAGTCCGGGGCGACCCAGGGCGTCACCAAGGCCTCCAAGGTGACCAGCGGTCAGCTGAAGGCCGTGGACCTGAAGGCGGACGTCGCGCCCGCCAAGGCCGAGAAGCAGGCGCTCGGCCTCGCCAAGGCCGACGGTTCGAAGAAGACCGAGGCCGACCGGGCGCCCCGCAAGGTGGTCTGGATGGCGCAGGGCAAGCCGCAGCTCGCCTACGAGACCGTCGTCGGCGGCCTCCAGCACGACGGCACCCCCAACGAGCTGCACGTCATCACGGACGCGGCCACCGGGGCGAAGCTGTACGAGTGGCAGGGTGTCGAGAACGGCACCGGCAACACCCAGTACAACGGCCAGGTCACCCTCGGCACCGCCCCGTCGTACACCCTGACCGACACGGGCCGCGGCAACCACAAGACGTACAACCTGAACCACACCTCGCCCGACACCGGCACCGGGACGCTGTTCACCAACTCCACGGACGTGTGGGGCAACGGCAACCCGTCGAACGCCGAGACCGCCGCCGCGGACGCCCACTACGGCGCGGCCGAGACCTGGGACTACTTCAAGAACGTGCAAGGCCGCACCGGTATCCGGGGCGACGGCGTCGGCGCGTACTCCCGCGTCCACTTCGGCAACAACTTCGTCAACGCCTTCTGGCAGGACAGCTGCTTCTGCATGACGTACGGCGACGGCGAGGGCAACGTCAAGCCGCTGACCTCGCTCGACGTGGCCGCGCACGAGATGTCGCACGGTGTCACCGCCGCCACCGCCAACCTGGTCTACAGCGGCGAGTCCGGTGGCCTCAACGAGGCGACCAGCGACATCTTCGCCGCGGCCGTGGAGTTCTACTCCAACACCACCGAGGACCCGGGCGACTACCTCGTCGGCGAGAAGATCGACATCAACGGCGACGGCACTCCGCTGCGCTACATGGACAAGCCGAGCAAGGACGGCGCGTCCAAGGACGCCTGGTACTCCGGCATCGGCAACATCGACGTCCACTACTCCTCGGGCCCGGCGAACCACTTCTTCTACCTGCTCTCCGAGGGCAGCGGCGCCAAGGTCATCAACGGTGTCTCCTACGACTCCCCGACCTCCGACGGCCTGCCGGTGACCGGCATCGGCCGCGACAAGGCCGAGAAGATCTGGTTCAAGGCGCTCACCACCAAGTTCACCTCCACCACCAACTACGCGGCGGCCCGCACCGGCACCCTCGCCGTGGCCGGTGAGCTGTACGGCACGACCAGCGCCGAGTACAAGGCCGTCGGGGACGCCTGGGCCGCCATCAACGTCGGCACCCGTGACGGCGGCAACCCGGACCCGGGCGGCAAGGTCTTCGAGAACAAGACCTCGGTCGCCATCCCGGACCGCGGTGCGGCCGTCTACAGCTCGGTCAACGTCACCGGTATCACCGGCAACGCGCCCAGCACCCTCAAGGCCGACGTGGACATCACCCACACCTACCGCGGTGACCTGGTCATCGACCTCGTCGCCCCGGACGGCACCACGTACCGCCTGAAGAACTCGGGCTTCGACTCCGCGGACGACGTCAAGACCACGTACACGGTCAACGCGTCGTCCGAGGTGGCCAACGGCACCTGGAAGCTCAAGGTCCAGGACGTCTACTCGGGTGACACGGGCAAGATCAACAGCTTCAAGCTGACCTTCTGAACCCGGAGCCGGGTCTGAGACCCGGCAGAACCGCCCGGCAGGAGCTCACGCTCCTTCCGGGCGGTTTCCTGTTCGCGGGCACCGCCCGTCAGTTGGGGTTGTTCGCGTGGGTCAGGGTCTCCCAGGCGACGAACAGCTTGTTGAACCCGGCGGGCCGCTGCCGCTCGGTGAGGGTCTGGGTGTCGGTCATGGCGATGCCCATCCGGTTGTGCAGGGCGTTGAAGCCGACCTCGGTGACCGGGCCGAGGTAGCCCTTCAGAGTTCCGCCGCACAGCGACTCCGGGACAGTGGCGCCGAGCTGGTACTTGGCGTGCAGTCCCAGTGCGTGACGCAGACGTTCGGCGATCTCGGGGTAGAGGTCCTGGCCCTGGATCCGGCTGGTCTCGGCGATGTGCGAGATGGCGGAGAGGCCCAAACCGGTGTGGCCGAGGTCTCGGCAGGTCTCCTGGGAGAGGCCGTCCATGAAGGTCGACTGGCCCTGCCAGTACTTGATGATCTCGTCGGGGGTGTCGAGTCCGCTGCCCGGCGCGGTCATCGGAAGGTCGCCGTCGGAGGTCAGATAGATGTACGCGGGAACGCGCCCGCGGAACATGACGACCGCCTTGTCGTAGGAGGTTCGGTCCTCCAGGAAGACCGCGATGCCGATCGCGGCCTCGGTCATGCTCAGCTCCCAGTTCCCGTTGTACTGGGAACCGTTGATGACCTCCGGGAGATAGACGTCGCGCAACATGGTGGCGAAGCTGCCGGAGTTCGGCCAGCTGCTGTAGGTGTACTTGATGATCTCGGCGGCGCGCGGCCAGGTAGAGCCCGCCCATCCGGCCTGGAGGGGGGCGTTGCTGTTGGTGTGGTCCTGGATCACGGCCGACCAGGCGTCCATGATCTCGATGGCCTTCTCGGCGTAGCGGCTGTCCTGGCTGATGTACCAGGCCAGCGAGAGTGTGTAGGCGGCGATCGCGTCGTCGCGCTCCTCGGTGCAGCCGTAGTCGGGGTCGGAGTACGGGCCGCACTCGACGACGGCGATCGGCTGGGCGGTGCGGGTGAGCGATGCGTACGTGCTGGCCAGCATCTGGTCGTACGCGCTCTTCCAGGGCTCCTCTCCGGCCTGCACCTTTCCTCGTACGAAGTCGAGTTGGGGGCGGCTGACGAGGACGCCGGGATGAGTGAAGGAGGCGGGGGCGGCGATCGCGGCAGGTGTCATCGCCGAGGGGTTCGCGGCGGAGGCCACCCTGTCCGCCGATGCCGGGGCCATCGAGAGCACGGTGATCAGCGATGCGAGGGCGATGGTGAGGCCGAGGCCTCGTCCGATGGTTCCGGTGCGCATATGAGTGCCTTCCGGTACGGCGTTGGTTTGGCAACTAGACAGAACGCCACGGGTGTTCACGGACGAGGGCATCGAATCGAGTCGTGAACCCTGCAATGAGTGAGGAACTTAAATGCAGCCCATGGGCACGTCAAGGCTTTGGGTTCAGAAAGCGAAGGGGCTCGGCACCGCACGGGCACCGGGCCCCCGGAGGGTGGTACGTCAGCGCATCAGTACGCCCGCGCCGTCCCCCGCCGCCTCCTCGGGCAGCGCCACCAGGCCGAGTTCGGACCCGGTCGCCAGCAGCGGATGGGCCGGCAGCACCCGCACCGTGTAGCCGTACGGCCCCGTGCGGTCGAGAGCGAGCGGCCCCTCGTAGAGCCAGCGGCCCTCCAGGTCCTGGCCCCCGGCCGGCTTCAGCGGGAAGACCTGGGCGTCCGAGATCCCGTCGGCGGCGTCCACCCGGCCGGCCACCGCCTGCACCTCCACGTCGTCCGGCTCCAGCGCCCCGAGCGCGACCCTCACCCGGAGCAGCAGCGTCGCCCCCAGCTCGGCCGAACCGTCCGCCGCGGTGGGCGCCACGGCCTCCACATGGTCGACGGCCACACGCGGCCAGGCGGCACGGACCCTGGCCTTCCAGTCGGCGAGCCGGCGTGCCGTCCCGGGGTCCAGCGCACGCCGGGCGTGCGCGGCGGGCGCGTACAGCCGCTCCACGTACTCGCCCACCATCCGCCCGGCCAGCACCTTGGGACCGAGCGTGCCCAGCGTGCGGCGGACCATCTCGATCCAGCGCTCCGGCAGCCCTTCGGCGCCCCGGTCGTAGAAACGCGGCGCAACCCGGTCCTCGATCAGCTCGTAGAGGGCGGCCGCCTCCAGATCGTCCCGGCGGTCCTCGTCCAGGGCCAGACCGTCGGCGGTCGGGATCGCCCAGCCGAAGTCCGGCTCGAACCACTCGTCCCACCAGCCGTCGAGCACCGAGAGGTTGAGGCAGCCGTTGAGCGCGGCCTTCATCCCGCTCGTACCGCAGGCCTCCAGCGGGCGCAGCGGATTGTTCAGCCATACGTCGCAGCCCGGGTAGAGCTTCTGCGCCATGGCCATCCCGTAGTCCGGCAGGAACACGACGCGGTGTCGCACCCGGGGGTCGTCGGAGAACCGCACCAGTTCCCGCACCAGCCGCTTTCCGCCGTCGTCGGCGGGGTGCGCCTTGCCGGCGACGACGATCTGGATCGGGCGGGTCGGGTGCAGCAGCAGTTCCATCAGCCGGTCGCGGTCGCGCAGCATCAGCGTCAGCCGCTTGTACGAGGGAACGCGCCGGGCGAAGCCGATCGTCAGCACGTCCGGGTCCAGCACACCGTCGATCCAGCCGAGTTCGGCCGGCTCGGCGCCCCGGGCCCGCCATGAGGCATACAGCCGCTCGCGCACCTCGGTGACCAACTGTCCGCGCAGGGATCGCCGCAGGTCCCACAGTTCCCGGTCCGGGACCTCGGCTGCGGAGTCCCAGCGTCCGGGGGTACCGCCGTAGCGGTTGCGCAGCCGGAAGACCTCGGGCGCCACCCAGGTGGGTGCGTGGACCCCGTTGGTCACCGAGGTGATCGGCACCTCGGCCGCGTCGAAGCCCGGCCACAGCCCGGCGAACATCTCCCGGCTGACCGAGCCGTGGAGGGTGGAGACCCCGTTGGCCCGCTGGGCGAGCCGCAGTCCCATCACCGCCATGTTGAACAGGCCGGGTTCACCGCCGGGGTAGGTCTCCATGCCCAGTTGCAGGATGCGTTCGACGCCCACGCCCGGGAGTTCGCCGTCGTCGCCGAAGTGCCGGGCGACGAGTTCGCGGTCGAACCGGTCGATCCCGGCGGGCACGGGTGTGTGGGTGGTGAAGACCGTGCCGGCCCGTACGGACTCCATCGCGGAGTCGAAGTCGAGTCCGGTGCCGGAGAGTTCCCGGATGCGTTCGAGTCCGAGGAAGCCGGCGTGCCCCTCGTTGGTGTGGAACACCTCGGGCTCCGGGTGCCCGGTGAGGCGGCAGTACGTCCGCACGGCCCGCACGCCGCCGATGCCGAGGAGCATCTCCTGGAGCAGCCGGTGCTCGCTGCCGCCGCCGTACAGCCGGTCGGTCACCTCGCGTTCGCCCGGCGCGTTCTCCTCCACGTCGGAGTCGAGCATCAGCAGCGGTACGCGTCCGACCCGGGCCTGCCAGATGTGGGCGTGCAGCGAACGGCCGCCGGGCAGGGACAGCACCACCCGGCTCGGGGTTCCGTCGGCCTCGCGCAGCAGGGCGACCGGGAGCTCGTTCGGATCGAGCACCGGATAGTGCTCCTGCTGCCAGCCGTCGCGCGACAGGCTCTGGCGGAAGTAGCCGTGCCGGTAGAGCAGGCCGACCCCGATGAGGGGGACGCCGAGGTCACTGGCGGCCTTGAGATGGTCGCCGGCGAGGATGCCGAGCCCGCCGGAGTACTGGGGCAGGGCCGCGGTCACCCCGAACTCGGGCGAGAAGTAGGCGATGGCCGCCGGGAGTTCCGCTCCCAGCTCCAGTTGTTCCTGGTACCACCTGGGTCCGTCCAGGTAGTCCCGGAGGTCCTGGGTCGCCTCGGTCAGGCGGTGCAGGAACCGCTGGTCCCGGGCCAGCTCGGCGAGTCGTCCGGCGGACACGGCACCGAGCAGCCGCACGGGATCGCGTTCCGCGGTCGGCCGGGCCTCCGGGTCGACGGCCTGGAACAGCTCACGGGTCTCGGTGTGCCAGGACCAGCGCAGATTGTGGGCGAGGTCGCTGAGCGGTCGAAGGGGGTCGGGGAGGACGGGACGCACGGTGAATCGACGAATGGCCTTCACGTATTCCACCTTGACAGGGGACGTACGGATCCGGGCGGACGCACCACGGTGTGCGCCGCTCCGTCACCCTCGACGGTAGTGCCGGTCCCCCGCCCCATCCGTATCCGGATTCCCTCGCGACCCGTCCGGACACACCGACCACACAGGTAATGGCCGATTCCATTCCCGCATCCGGTCTTGTGGCACTCCACACCAGAGGGAAAGCTGCCCAGTGGCGTCCGGACGGCCACCGGCGAGCCCGCGGACGCGGGGCGGCGCCCGGTGCGAACGGGTCGTCAGAGATACGCCCGAGTAGTTAACAAATCACCGGGTTGGCCCACCGGGAATCGCGGGAAGGCTTCTCCGGTACAGAGCCCGAGTGCGCACCGGGCGCCATATGAATGCCGCCCGAATGCAGCACGAATGCGAGGCATCCGCGGGTCCGGAGTTCATCCGGTTCACCTCCGCGAAACATACCCGTGCCCAGGTCATTCGACTGCCATTCGAGTGAATGCGGACAGGAGCGGCCATGCCCACACCCCATCAGCCGTCGACGGAGCAGCTAGAAAGGACGGATCCGATCGGTCGCGGTGCGCGCATTTCGCCCTCCGCCACTGTGCCGCGCCCCGTTCAGCCCGAACCCCAGTCCCCAGGTGATTCCATGATCGGTCGCATTCCCGTCCTCGACGTCCGTCCCCTCGTCGACTGCGGCAGAAGGCCCGCCAAGGCCGTTGCCGGTGAGACCTTCCAGGTCACCGCGACCGTCTTCCGCGAGGGCCATGACGCCGTCGCCGCCAACGTGGTCCTGGTGGACCCGGGCGGGCGCCCCGGCCCCTGGACACCGATGCGCGAACTCGCTCCCGGCACCGACCGCTGGGGCGCCGATGTCACTCCGGTTTCCGAGGGCCGCTGGACGTATACGGTCGAGGCCTGGAGCGATCCGGTCACCACCTGGCGGCAGCACGCCGGGATCAAGATTCCGGCGGGGATCGACACCGCGCTCGTCCTGGCGGAGGGTGCCGAGCTGTACGAGCGGGCCGCCGAGGGCGTACCCAAGCGGGACGGCCGCGAGGCGGTGCTGGCCGCCGTCGACGCGCTGCGCGACGCGTCCCGCCCGGCCGCCGCCCGGATGGCCGCGGCGCTCG
>NZ_JBEXPH010000203.1:0-13893 GCF_040611955.1 Streptomyces sp. NPDC006510
GCAGTACCGGCCCGACACCCTCGACGGCTTCATAGCCGGCACCGGCCTGGCCGTCGACACCCCAACGTCACCCTAGCCAGCCGAAGTCAGTAACCACGCTCGCCGAGCGTCCGTCGCTGGTCCCGCGCGTCTACGAGATCAACGATTCCTGGCCGGTGTTCACGCCCCACGACCCGGTCGCGGGCGCCTTGTTGGGCCGGGTTCCCGAGGACTTCCCGCAGTACTGCGTGGCCGCGACGGACGGCGACCGGGTCGTCGCGCGCGGACTCGGCGTGCCGTTCGACGCCGAGAGCGGCGGACGCGAGGAGATGCCCGACCAGGGCTGGGACCGGGTGCTGGTGTGGGCGTACCATGACCGGCAGCACGGGTGCGCCCGGACTGCGGCCAGTGCGCTTGAGATCTCGGTGGACGCCGACTACCTCGGCCGCGGTCTGTCCTACCTCATGCTGGCCGCGCTGCGTGAGGCGGCGGGCCGGCAGGGGCACGACGCCCTGCTGGCACCGGTCCGCCCGACGGCCAAGCACGTGCATCCTCGCGTCCCCATGACCGAATACCTCCGGCGGCGTCGGGACGACGGGCTGCCCACCGACCCGTGGGTGCGGGTGCACGTCAAGGCCGGTGGCACCATCGAGAAGGTCGCTCCCGCCTCGATGACGGTCAGCGGTTCGCTGGCTCAGTGGCGGCAGTGGACCGGCCTGCCCTTCGACCGGGACGGTGACGTGGACGTGCCCGGCGCCCTGGCTCCGGTGCACTGCGACACCGCACACGATCACGCCGTCTACGTCGAACCCAACGTCTGGATCCGGCACGCTGTGCGGCCGCACACCGCCTGAGGCCGCATTCCCCGCTACGACAACGTGTCGGCGACCACGGATGCCGCTTCCGCGATGAGTTCGTTGTCGTACTCGGCGTCCTCCTTCCCCCGGTTCGACAGGATCGCCACGACGATGGGGGCGGAGTCGGGGGGCCACACCACGGCGATGTCGTTGCGCGTGCCGTAGGTGCCGCCGGATCCGGTCTTGTCGCCGATCACCCAGTTCTTGGGCATTCCGGCCCTGATGAGCTCGTCCCCGGTCTTGTTGGTCCGCAGCCACTTGGTCAGCTGCGCGCGTTCGCCCGTGCCGAGGACGTCTCCGAGGACGAACGCGCGCAGATCGCGCGCGAGTGCTCGCGGCGTGCTGGTGTCGGACACGTCACCCGGGTACCAGCGGTTGAGTTCCGGTTCGCTGTGTTCCATCCGGGTGACGTCGTCGCCGAGCCCCGCGAGTACGGCGTCCAGGCCCCGGGGGCCGCCCAGTCGGTCGAGGAGCAGGTTGGCCGCGGTGTTGTCGCTGTAGCGGACGGCGGCGTCGCACAGGGCGCTCAGGCTCATCCCGGTCCCGACATGCTTTTCGCTCACCGGGGAGTTGCTGACCAGATCGTCCCGTGAGTACGTGATCACCTCGTCCATCCCGCCGAGGGAGTACTTGCGCAGCACGGCACCGGCGGCGAGCGCCTTGAACGTGGAGGCGAAGGCGAAACGCTCGCCGTCGTTGTGGGTGACCTCGCGACCGGTGCCGGTGTCGATGGCGTAGACGCCCAGCCGCGCGTCGTACTTGCGCTCAAGTTCCTTGAACCGGGGGGCGAACGGCTTCGCGGACCCGGTCCGTCCCGTCGCCCCGGCGTGCTGCGAGGACGCCGAAGAAGAGGGGGACGACGAGTGGGCGTCCTGCCCGCCCCCGCACGCCGCGAGCGGTACGAGAGCGAGCGTGGCCAGCGCACCGAGAAGGGCACGCCGGGCACGGCTGTGCTGCTGCATGGGTCCGGACCTCCAAGGCGCCCCGCAGGCAGGGCGCGTAGGGGATGGAGCGGCACCTCCCCATCCCGGGACGTGGTCATGAGTGCCGGACCCACCTTCGCCGTCCGACAGCCATGCGGTCCAATACGCTCACGCGCTGTTTCATGCCGATCTGACATAGGGTTCGGGCTGTGGATCTGGTCGGAGCGTGTCGGGCATTCGTCAGCGTCAGCGAACACAGCAGTTTCACCGTGGGGGCGGCTGCGGCCCGGATGTCCCAGCCGGTGGCCAGCCGCCGCGTCGCCGCCCTGGAGGAACGCTTCGGTGAGCAGCTCTTCGAGCGCATGTCACGGCGGGCCGTCCTCACGCCCTTCGGCCGGGACGTACTGCCGGCGGCCAGACAGCTCGTCCAGGCGGCCGATGTGCTGCTGCACGAGGCCGAAGCCGCCAAGTGCAAGCCCTGGCGGCTCGCGATGCCGGGGCTCTGCTCGACGGCCGGGCTCGCCCGGCTGATCGCGCAGGCACGAGAGCACGGCATCACGCTCGATCTCCGTATCGCCGCACCCGCACAGCGCATCGAGTTCGTCCACTCGCAGCTGGTGCGTGCGGCTCTGCTCGCGGTGCCCGCGGACGAGGCGACATGGTCCGTGCCGCTCGGGCTCGCCGGTGTCCGGGATCCCGGCGTGCGGCGCATCTACATCGATACGTTGCGGATCGGCCGGGCATCGCCGGGCCCGGCCCGCCGTATCTGGATCCAGCCGGAGGACGACGTGCCGCACATCCGTGACCCACTGACCCGGCTGCGGGACGCGGTCGGCCTGCGGCCCGCGCAGCTCGTGGCCGCGACCGATCTGACAACCGCCGCGGCGGAGGTGCTCTGTACCCGCGACCTGCTGCTGTGCTCCCCCGCGCAGGCGGGGCAACTCGACCTGAACTGGCGGCCCATCGGTGAGGTCACGCTCAGCCGGGGGTTCGCCCTCGTCGCCGCCGCGGGCGGCAATCCACAACACATCGAGGCGCGGCTGGGCGAGGCCATCGGCCGCTGCCTGGGCGCGGACAGCGGGGCGGGCGGCTCGGGAGGCGCGGCGGCGTGAGCACCGAAGCGCTCCTGAGCGAGATGCGTCGCCAATTGCACGACGGCGGGCTGCACGGCTGTCTGCTGGTGCGGGATCTGCGCACGGGCGAGGAGGTGGGGATCGCCCCGGACACCCAGTTGCCTGCCGCGTCGCTGGTCAAGATTCCGCTCGCGCTGGCGACGGCGGAGCGCATCCGACGGGGCGAACTCGACGGAGCGACCATGCTCGACGTACAACCGGGGCGCACGTCCACACCCGGCCCCACCGGGCTGAGCCGGTTCCGTCACCCCGCCCGGATCGCCGTCGACGACCTGCTCTATCTGAGCACCTGTGTGAGTGACGGCGCGGCCGCCGACGTGCTGTTCGGTCTCACCCCGCCCGACCAGGTCACCGGCATGCTCCGGGAGTTCGGTCTGCGCGGCATCACCGTCCGGCACAGCCTCGACGAACTCACCGACACCCCGTTGGAACGCTTCGACGCCTCCCAGGCCCATCTCGCGCTCTCCCTCGCCATCGATGCCGGCACCAGCGGACGCGGACATCGGGTCCCCCAGCTCGACACGACGCGCGCCAGCACCGGCAGCGCACGCTCCTACGTCGAACTGCTGCAGGCCCTGTGGACGCCGTCGGCGATCCATCCCGAAGTGGCCGAGCACGTACGTGGCCTGATGGCCCACAACCTCATCCGGCACCGGCTCGCCCCCGACTTCAGCTCCGACGCCACCACTTGGTCCTCCAAGACCGGGACCCTGCTCAACCTCCGGCACGAGATCGGTGTCGTCGAGCACTCCGACGGCCAGGCCTTCGCCATCGCCGTGCTCACCGAGTCACTCGTCCCGGCCAGCGCTCAGCCCGGCGCCGACGCCCTCATGGCACAGGTGGCGCGCACCCTGCGTGATCACCTCCGGCAGCGGTAGGGCCGGTCCGGCCGGCAACGGCCGACGGCGTCGCGACCCCGGCACGGTCTCGACGCCGTCCGGTTCGCTCCGAGGACGCGAGTACGGCCGGCGCGGCTGCCACCGGTGCCGGGTCCAGTGGGCCGATATGGGGCGCGGTCGCGAAGTCACGGACCCGGAACGGGTTGCCCGGCGTGCGCGCGTCGGCCTCCGCGATCATCCGGTCCTGAAGCTCGGTGGCAATCGTCCGGTCCCTGCCGAAGCGGAGGTACATGCGGGACAACCGCCCCCAGGTCTCCGGCCGGCCGACGGCTCGCCCCGCGTAGGCCGTGGTCGACTCGTCCGTCTGCATGCTGCCCAGCCGCTGCCGGAACGCGTTGTCCGGACAGCCCGCGCACATCAGAGAGCCCGCCGGAACGTGGTGGAACAGGCTCCCCGGCACATCGGTGGATTGCCTGCCTCAGGCGTGGAAGCCGTTGCACACGATGGATGTGTACTCCGTCGGCCCGCCTTCGACGTGGTACAGCACCACGGTCCAGTCGCCCCTGTCGTCCCCCACCGGGATCGCGTCGACGGTGCGTTTGCCGAAGTGGGCACGGAAGTCGTCGGGGTACTTCAACTTGACGGTTCCCCCGGAGGACCAACGGGAGTAGAGGTCGACGGGCTTGCTGGTGAAGCCGATGCCCTTGCCCGTGGACCGAAGGGGCCGTCCGGTGTCACGGTCCGTCTCGTGCGGGGGCCGCACCCCCACGGATATGTAGTACGGCGCGGGCCTCTTCCCTTCTCCGGCGTCCTTGGGTCGCATCTGCAGCAAGGCGGTGGACGACCCCGTGGTGTGGGAGACGGAGGACTGCAGGCCCGTGGGTGGTGAGGAATCGGCGATGCTGGACAGGTCGCAGGAGCCCATGCCCTGGGCCGCCTGCTCCGGCTCCTCGGACAGGGTCCAGCGGTCCTGCGAGACTCGATCGTTCATGATGTGGTCCGGCGGCCGGGCGGCCGGGCTCCGGGTGGTCGGCCGTGTTGTGGCCGGCTGCCCGGACGTGGTGACCTCCGTCGTCGGGGCGGCGCCGGTCTGCTTCCCGTCCGATTCCGGAAGCAGCCGGACCGTCACCGGCACCGCGAGCGCCACCGCGCACACGGCGAGCCAGACCCTGCCCCGCGGGGCCCGGCCGGGGCGCCCTTGCGAATCCGGCCGGTCGTCCGGTGCGGTGTCCGACGGCCCCGTGGGTGCGGTGGTCCCGGCCCGCTCCACCGCGTGGACGGCCGGCTCATGGTTCGTCGGCCGTGCCCGGGCCCCGGTCTCCGATGCCCGCGTCGTCTCCGTCTCCGGCTCCGGGTGCACGCCGGACGGCGTCTGTGGCGGCTCCGCGGAGCCGGGTACGGGGACGGGTTCGGCGGTGCGTGCCAGCATCCGGTAATGGGCGTCCGAGGCCAGCGGCGAATCCACCGCGCACCGGGCGATCACGGCGGCCGGCTCCGGCCGGTCCGCCGGGTCCTTGGCGACGCACTGCCGGATGAGTTCGGCCAGCGTGGGCCGCACCCCCGCCACGTCGATGTCCTCGTGCACGGTCCGGTAGCTCACCGCCGCCGGCTCGCCCGTGCCGTACGGCGGCCGGCCCGTCACCGTGTACGCGAGGGTCGCGCCCAGCGCGAAGACATCGGCTGCCGGGCCCACCTCGTTGCGCAGGAGAACTTCGGGTGCCGTGTAGCCGGGTGTCCCCGACACCATCCCGTCCCGGGTGAGGATCGTCTGCTCAAGCCCTCGCGCGATCCCGAAGTCGATCAGCTGCGGTCCCTGCGGCGAGAGGATGACGTTGTGCGGCTTCACGTCCCGGTGCGTGACGCCACAAGCGTGGACGGCGGCCAGACCTTCGGCGAGCGCGGCAAGCAGCTTCAGGGCGCTGTCCGGCGGGAAGGGGCCGCGCGCGCCGACGGCGCCGCGCAGCGTGGGCCCCGACACGTACTCGGTGGCCAGCCAGTAGGGCGGTGCGTCGAGCGAAGCCTCGATCAACTGCGCGGTGTAGGCGCTGCGCACCGCCTCGACGGTCGCGGTCTCCCGCCGGAAGCGGGCCAGCGATTCGGGGTGGTCGCTGATCTCGTCCCGGATGACCTTCACGGCCACCAGCCGTCCGCCGGGTGACCTGCCGAGATACACCTGTCCCATGCCGCCCGCGCCGAGACGGGCGAGCAGGTGATAGGCGCCCATGCGCGCGGGGTCATGAGGTCGCAGTGCATCCACGGCACGACTGTGCCACATGCGTACGCCCGGCGGAGTACCGGACCGGAACTCGTGATCGGATCGATCGATGTCAACGTGCGGGAGCGGTACCCCGGTTGAGTACGGTGCGGGATGCCGCACCCGGTGCTGCCGCCTTCCGCGCCGAGCGCACGGTTCATGGGGCCGGGCTACAGGCGGACGATGACCAGGGCGGTGTCGTCGCTGTTGCCGTTCGGGGGAATCAGTTCGCGCAGCAGGGTGTCGGCGAGTGTTTCGGCGTCCGCCGACCGGTGGCGGGTGAGGCAGTCGGCGAGCCGTCGAAGGCCGGTGTCGATGTCCTCGCGGCGGCGTTCGACCAGGCCATCGGTGTAGAGGACGAGGGTGGCGCCTTCCGTGAACGTGGTGTCGGACTGGGGTCTGGCGACATGTTCGGGGCGGGCTCCCAGAGGAGGGTCGGTGGCCTGGTCGAGGAACTCGATGCCGCCGTCGGCGTGGAGCAGGGCGGGCGGGGGGTGCCCGGCACTGCTGTAGGTGAGTGTGTGGCTGGTGTGGTCGACGACCACCTGCACCACGGTGGAGGATTCGGCACCGTCGACGGAGCGGGCGTACAGGCCGAGTGCGTCGAGGGCGGCCGCGGGACCGTCGGCCACGCGTACGGCGGCGCTGAGCGCGCTGCGGAGCTGGCCCATGACTCCGGCCGCGTTCAGGCCGTGCCCGACGACGTCCCCGACGGCCACCGCGATCCGGTCCCCCGTCAGTTCGGCGAGGTCGTACCAGTCGCCGCACACGTTCAGGGAACCGACAGCCGGCCGATAGCGCACGGCCACCCGGCGGCCGACCGGGCCGGAAGCCGGCAGCATCGCGGCCTGCAGGGCGAGCGCGACTTCGCGTTCACGGGCATGGGCCTGCCGCAGCCGCTCATTGACCTCCTGGAGTTCTATGGCTCGGGTGTACAGGTCGGCCTCCAGCACCCTGGCCCGGTCCCCACCGTCGTGACCGCCGCGGGCGCGGATCAGCTCGGTGACGTCCTCCACCCGGTGCAGCAGCAGTGCGACGCGCCCGTCCGGGCCGAGGACCGGGACGTTGACCGGGCTCCAGTACCGTTCCTCCCACTCGCCGGGCCGGTCGGGGTTCCCGACGTCGTAGCGCTGCAGCGCCATGGCGTCGCGCTCGCCGGTGTCCGCCACCCGACGCAGCGACATCTCCAGATTCTGTCTGCCGGTCGCCGCGGGGTCGTTGGGATTGTCGGGAAAGGCATCGAACAGATAGCGGCCGACCAGTTGGTCACGGGTCCGCCGCGACACCCGCAGGAACGCCTCGTTGACATCCACGTACACGAAGTCGGTGGTCAGCAGCGCCACTGCCCCCGGCAGCGCCTGGAACACCGCCTCGTAGTCGATGCCGGAATACTTCACAGCGCCTCCCGCCTCCGTGCGTGCCGCTCACATGTGGTGTGGTGACAGGCACCGTGGCCCGATCCCCCGTCGCTCTCCGCCGCGCCCCGCGACATACCTGTCGGAGCCCGATGGGCCTCCGGCCCCTTGCGTGAGAGGGCTCAGGATCGCCCGTGCGGCCGACCCGGGTCCGCATTGCGCCATCGGCGGCATGTCACCGGCCGTGGGCCGAAGGCCCCGGACCCGACGGGCGGGTGAGTCACGCCGCTGGAGGTACCGGCCGCGCCCTCGGCGCTGCCCGTCGCCACCTCGTCCGCAGGGCACGAGCCGGTTTGTGATCCGGTTGCCCCGGGTCGGGGTGTGATCAGGGGATGCCGCCGCGGTGGCACGTCAGGCCGCGGAAGCTCTCCAGCTTCTCCAGCAGCAGCCGCACACCTTCCCGGTCGGCCGGTAGTTTCGCGGCGTCGTCCGGGTCGCTCGTGGGGCCTGGCGGAAAGCCGGTCAGCAGCTCGCCCACGGAGACCTGTTTGCCCGTCAGGAGCGGGGCGAGCAACCGGAGCAGGTCGCCGGGGGGCAGGGCGGTCGCGGTGTCGTGCCCGTTCACGGCACAGTTCGTCCCCGTCGCGAGCGGGGCCCAGCGCACGGGGTACCTCTGATCGGCCTCGATCACCGTGTCGTCCGTCAGGCGCCGCAGCCCGGCCGGACCGGGCACCGGCTCGAAGCCGCCGGCCGTCCGGCGGCGCAGCGAGACGGTGGTGACACGGTCCCCGATCAGACGGGGGTCGCCGAACTGTCCGAAGGTCCGTGCCGAACGCAGCAGTCCGTCGGGCAGCACCGGTGACAGCAGCCCGTCCGGGCCGATGTGCGCGAAGATCGAGGGAGTGCCGATGGGTTCCAGCCGGCTGTCGCGGCCGGGCCGGCCGGTCAGTGCCGCCGGGTCGAGATCGGCCAGGAGGTCCTCCAGTTCGTACCCGGCCCGGTGCTCCTCCCGTGGCACCCCCACGTTCACGCTGGTGGCGGGCTCTGCGCCGACGCCCTCACCGACGTGGTAGTAGCCCGACGGCCAGTACAGGAGATCGCCGGGGCCGACCTCGGCCTCGAAGGATCCGTCGCGGTAGCGGCCGTAGTCCAGCACCGTCGACACCGGCTCGTTCCACGGCCGCTCCGGCCAGAACCGCATCCGTTTACGCCCCTTGAGGCCGAACATGAACGTGGCGAACCGGTCCTTGTGCACGCCGACCGGGCTGTGTTCGTACGTACCGTGGAACAGCGTGGTGATCGCCCCGGTGAGCGGAAGCCCGACCCTCGCCCACAGCCCTGCGTAGAACTCCCGTTCCCGGGCCCACAGAGCGAAGTCGTAAGCATGGAACCCACTGATCACCAGTGCGTAGCGGCGCCCGGCCAGCTCGGCCGAGAGCCGTTCCTGGTAGTGGTCGAAGGAGCGGTCGGCCCGGCCGGGCAGTAGTGGTCCCGGCCGAGCGCGTTGCACTCTTTCGACGGTGAGGCTCACCGTCGGCGGCGGCTCGGCGGCCGGGTCCGCACCCGGTCGGCAGGCGGCGGTCGCTGCCGCGAACACCTCCGCCTCGGCGAAGGGCACGGGGGCGATCGACCGGAACAGCACAGGGCCCCGGTCCCAGTGCTGTTCGGTGAAGGCCGGCCAGTCGAAGCCCGTGTGCACCACGGTCAGCGGCTCGGTCATGGTGTCGGCTCCTTCTCCTGTCGTGGCCGGCTGCCGACGGCCGCGGCGGACTCGCCCGCGTCGGGCGGCGGCTCCTGCGGCGGTCCGTCCGCAGGACCGTCCATGAGGTCGACGGCACGCAGGGCGTGCAGCTTGCGCAGCAGTGCCAGCGCTCCGGCATGGGAGGACCGGGGCAGTTGCCCGCACAGCTCTCCGACAGTGGGTGCGTCGGTGGCGTGCTCCCGGAGGAGCTCCAGCAGCCGCTCTCCCGACTGGCCACGCAGGGCGAAGGCATGTCCGTTGACCGCCCATATCCAGCCGTCGCCCTCCGGCATCCGTAACACCGGCGCGGTGACCCTCACCCGTTGCCCTGCCTCGGGTGTCGGCGGGGTCTGTCGCGGTGGCGGTACGGGTTCGAGCCCGCCCGCACCGGCCCGTCGGGCCCACAGGATGCGGAGCACCCGCTCGAGTCGCGGGCTCTCGCGCTCGTGCCCCAGCGCCGCCGCGGTGGCCGTCAGCGGCCGCACATCGGGCAGGGCGGCCAGCGGGTCCTCGGTGGGTGCGTCGTCCAGGTACGGCACGGCGTCGTCCGAGCCGTACCGGCGTTCCTGGAGCAGGCCCGACAACACGTCCTCCACAGCCCGGTGCAGCAACCGGGGGTCCACCGGGATCCGCAGCCGGAGGGCCAACGTGCGTGGCTGATAGCGGACTTCGTCCCGGTAGTGGGCGGGGCGGTACACCAAGTCGCCGACGCCGGCACGCAGGGTGTGCGCGTCGCTTCCACCGTCGTCGCCCGCTCGCTGCCGGGCGGCCCGCAACCGGGCAGTGAGGCCGCCGTGCAGCACGAGCGTGACCGTGGCGTGGGTCTCCTCACCACCGGGTGCCGCCGGCACCGTGAGTCCACCGCCCGCGAGCAGTTCGGTGACCACCGGGAGCACCGGAGTACCGATCCGCTGCCACAACGGCGCAATGAGATCACGGGTCTGCGACCAGAGCACGAAGTCCAGCACCAGTGGCTGTTCGACGGCGAGCAGTCGCCCCTGGTCCGGCAGCCGGGCGTCCAGCCGCTCGTGGTAGTCCGCGGCAGTGGTGTCGTCCGGGCCGGGCAGCAGATCACCCGGGGCTCCGATGCAACCGCTGTCGACCAGGAAGACGACATCGGGCAGGGCACGGAAACGGGTGCCGGCCCGGAACGGAGCCGCGGCGGCGGCCATCGTCCGGTACGCGAGCCGGCTGTCCAGCGGGGGTGTGCCGGTACTGCTGTCCCATGCGTGCAGCAGGGCGGGAGTGCCGTCCCGGTGGTGGCGGGCGAGCTGGTCCCAGACCGTTGTGTTCACGCATCCTCCGCAACGGGGTCCGGGAAGCGGCGACGAACGCGTACCGCGTAGCGGGCCAGCGGCTCCATGCCCAGCTGCCGTCGGCGTTCGTCGACCGCTTCGGGCCACTCGATCGGGCACGGTTCGAGTCCGTCGGCCCCCCGCCTGAATTTCGTGCCGTAGAGCTGCGGGGCGCCCTCGCTCAGCCGGATCGCGTCAGTGGCAAATGCAACGTGCCGCCAGGGGATGTCACCGTCGGCAGCGGCCTGTTCCATCCGGTCCAGGCATTCGCGCAGCAGGTCGGGCGTGCCTCGGGCGTGCTGGACGAGCCGGCAGGCGGCTTCGGCGGCGCGCTCGCCCACCAACGCCTTTCCGGGCCAGCCGTGTTCACGGACCACGTCCATCAGCCAGGCCATCGCGGTGTCGGTGAATTTCCCCAGTCGTTCCTCGGTCCCGGAATCGGTGAAGCCGCCGGCCGTCCACCGTTCTCGCAGTGCGGCATCCACCCGGTCGAGTCGCAGGAGTCGTTTACTGACCGCCGTGTTGCGGGCGGTGGCACGGAGAGGGTCGATCCGCAGACGGACGGTCGTCCGGTCCCAGCTGTACACGATCCTGCGGCCCGCCTGTCGCCAGTCGAAGGCCGCTTCGCCTTCGCAGGCGCTGACGAGCCGGATACGGGTCCCGTGCGCGGGATCGCCGAAGCCGCCGGGCCCCACGTCGTCGAAGACATATTCCACGGCGTCGCGCAGGGCCACGCCGAGGCCGGCGAGGTCCAGCCGCACAGTCCTGTGCGAGGGCCCCGGCGGTATCCCGTCGGCTGCCGGATCCGGGCCGGTCACGGCGGTGAAGACGGCGGTCCGCGGGGGCGGTTCCATGTACAGCAACGGGCCGCCGGCCTGGGCACGGAAGAAGTACGGAACGTCGCCGCGCCGCATCTGTTCACGTTCGGCGGGGGCGAAGGCGTCGTGGTCGCGCATCGCGGTGAGCAGTTCACCGGCGAGCGCGTCGGTGTACACCGCGGTCGGGTGCGGCAGTACGCGGACGAACCGCTGCCCCGCACCGTCGGCGATCAGCTCGTTCAGTCGTCCCTGATTGCGGCACATCAGGGTCCAGGCGTCGAACATGCCGCGCAGAAAGGCCGGGAGGTGCGGTCCGTATCCGGTACGGCCGTTGGTTCCGGCCACCACGTTGCGGGTTTCGGACCGGGCGCAGGGTGCGCTTCGGCTGTGCAGTTGCAGCCCTCCCCCGCGGCCGGCCGTGAAGTACGCCACCGGTCCGTCCACGGTGCACCAGCGGGCGGAGTTCTCCAGGCCGGGGTGATGGTGGCCGGAGCCGTCCGGATCCGCGATGAGCCCGGTGTCGTGCAGCCGCCGGACCGGCAGGAGGAAGATCTCCAGGTCGACGGGGTGGAGGAGCGCGGCGGTCGACCCGGGCCGAGTGCCGGTCAGCAGATTTCCCTCGCCGAGGTCGGCGATCCCGAAACCGAAGCACGCGGCGGCGAGGGAGCCGGCCCGGTGCCAGAAGTGCGGGGCCTCCCGGCGGCCGAGCCGGGTGCCGGACAGACGGAGCCCGGGGGAACGGCGGAGCGTTCCCCAGTGGGCCGGGGGTTCGATCCATTCCTGCCAGGAGTAGGCGTGCCGGTCGCGACCCCGGCCGTTGCGTTGGCGCAGCAGTGGCAGCTGCACCTGCCCCGAGGCGGGCGGCAGGGTGTTGAGGAGACCGAAGACCGATTTCGGGGTGCCGGTGGCAGTTTCGGAGAGAAAGAGTGCCTCGCCACCGGTCGGGCGGGGCTTGTACGCCACACACCCACCGCCGGCCATCCGCAGCCGCAGCACCCGTTGACCACCGTTGTGACTTTCGGCGCCGTGTGCCCACAGCCCCGTCAGGGGCGGGCACAGGGCGGGGTCGTCGAACCAGGAGGACCGCAGATCGCGGCGGAGCCGTCGGAGGAAGAGATCGAGGAAGTCCTGGTACTGGCGTCCGCGACGCGTCCAGGGCCTTTCGCGGCCGGCATCGCTGCCCGCTTCGCCACCGGCATCGTTTTCCTCTTCGGCTGCGGCGCAGCCGGTGAAGACCTCCGCGACCAGAGGACCGAACAGTTCGGCGTTGCCGACCGTGAGGAGTTCGGGTGCGACCAGCGATCGATGGCGGCGCCTGGCGCCACGACACCACACATCGAGGCTCGTGAGAAGATCGAGCAGTGGCGCGAATCGCGGCTGCGTGAGGATCTGCGCGATCAGTCGCGCGTCGCTGTCTCCTGCGAGCGGCCGGCCCGGGGCCAGAACCCCTTCCGGCGTACTGCGCAGAACCGGCGGAAAGAGTCCGCTCGCCGTGCCGGAGCGGATCGCTTCCACGACTTCCCGTGCCGCGCGCGGGAGTTGCCGGGTGGATTCCGCTGCTGCGGCTACGGGTCCGGCCTGCCAGAGCACGTTCGTCATACGGCGTTCGTTCCCCGGGGGTGGGTGGTGCGGGACGCCGCCCGACGGACCGGACGGCGTCGTGCGCCAAACGGTCAGAACGTACAGTAGATCCTCACGCAGGTGCTCGTCCCGGAGGACGAACGAGCCGGGATCTCCTGCTCCAGTTCACCGATCACAAGGTCGAGTTCGGCCTCGTTGTCCGGGGTCTCGGACAGTAAGTGCGTGGGGTTGGTGGACATGCTCTGCTTCACGACAGGCCTCCTGTGGAAACGTACGGTCGATCAACTCGCGTAATCCTAGGAAGCCTTGAAGGTCAGCGGTAGGGGGCGTGCGAGGCCGGCACCGGGTGAGCGCAGCCTGTCCGTCGGTACGGGGGCGTCCGGTCCAACGCCTTCGGGGCCCGCTGTTCAGCCCCGACGACCGCGGGGTCAGGCAAGAGGGGGGACGGTGAGGTCGAGAGTCAGCCGGTTCTTCCAGTCGTTGGTGAAGACCGCGGTCGCTCCCTCGTGATGCATGCCCACAAAGGGGTTGGAGCAGAACATCATGGCGAGCCATCGCAGGGACCGGTCGGCGTCGAGCCGGGCGAGGTAGCCGATGTTGCCCATCCCGCTGCCGCCTCCGGACATCCAGCCCGATCCGTCCGGCAGCGGGGCCTCGAACCAGGTGTCCACCTCGATGACGCCGCCCTCCTCGACAGCGCGGGCCACGTCGAACGGAGCTCCGAGACGGAAGGGAATCGGCTGTCCGGCGTCCGGGTGGTAGGCCCCGGGGCCGTCCACGTGCAGCTCCAGCCCGGTGTCGTCCGGCCGGTACAGCCCGTCATGGAACGGCATCTCCCCGGCCGCCCACAGCTGCTCGATCGTTCCCACGATCCCACCCCGTCCGTCCAGCGGTTCCGTACACCCCAGGACAGCTCATCGGACTGCCCGCGCGGTGTCACATACGGCCACTCAAACACATCCGTGTCAGTAGGCGGAGTTGACGTTGTCGATGGATCCGTAGCGGTCGGCGGCGTAGTTGGCAGCCGCGGTGATGTTGGCGACGGGGTTGGTGAGGTCGTGGGGGGTGCCGGCGACGTGGTAGGCGTTGAAGGTGGGCTGGATGACCTGGAGCAGGCC
>NZ_JBEXPH010000204.1:0-13823 GCF_040611955.1 Streptomyces sp. NPDC006510
GGCTCGGCGACCGCTCGGGCCAGCAGGTCGCCGGAGGGCGCCGGCACGCGGTTCCCGGCGGCCCGCTCCTCGTCGCGCAGGGCCCGGCCGAGGCGGCGCAGGTCGGCCGCGTCCATGGAGCCGAGGGGGGAGGCGAGGAGGGCCAGGGCGGTCTCGGTGTCCAGCCAGGAGGGCGCCTCCGCGTCCTCCGCCACCGCCGGAGCCTCCCCCGCGTCTTCGTCCGCCCCCGCGTCGGCGCCCTCCGACGCCGGAGCCTCCTCCGCGCCAGGCGCACCCCGGCGCAGGGCCGCCGTGGCGACCGCGCGCAGGGCGGTCAGGAGCGGGGCCACCGCGGGTTCATGGCGCAGCGGAAGGTCGTCCCCGTCGACCTCCAGGGGCACGCCCGCCGACGTCAGGGCCCGGCGCAGCGAGGGGATCGTGCGGCCTCCGGCCCGTACGAGCACCGCCATCTCGTTCCACGGGACGCCGTCCTCCAGATGTGCCCGGCGCAGCAGATCGGCGATGTTGTCGAGCTCGGTGGAGGCGGTCGGGTAGGTGTACGCCTCCACGCTGCCGCCCTCGCGGACCGCGGCGAGCTCCCGGTGGGCGCGGACCTTCGCCGAGGGCAGCCGGGTCAGCGGCATCCGGCGGGTGAGCAGCCGGGTGGCGGCCAGCAGCTGTCCGCCGGAACGCCGCGAGGTGGTGAGCACGCCGACCGGGGCCGGGGCGCCGTCCGCCCGCCGGAACGTCTCCGGGAAGTCGAGGATGCCGTTCACATCGGCACCCCGGAACGCGTAGATCGACTGGTCCGGGTCGCCGAAGGCGATCAGGTCCCGGCCGCCCCCGGCGCCCGGTGCGCTCCCCCGGTTGCCGGCCAGCGCGTGCAGCAGCCGTACCTGCGCCGGGTCCGTGTCCTGGTACTCGTCGACGTACACCGCGTCGTACTGCCCCGCGAGCAGCGCCGACACCTCGGGGCGCTCCGCGAGCAGCACGGCCCGGTGCACCAGCTCCGCGTAGTCCAGCACTCCCTGCGCGTCCAGCACGTCCAGGTACTCGGCCAGGAACTCGGCGGCGGCGCCCCAGTCCGGCCGGCCGGTGCGGCGGGCGAAGGCGGCCAGCGCGTCCGGCCCCAGGCCCAGCTCACGGCTGCGCGCCAGCACCGCCCGTACCTCGTCGGCGAAGCCGCGGGTGGTCAGGCAGGCCCGCAGCTCGTCGGGCCAGCGGATGTGCGCGAAGCCGTCCCGCTCCAGTTCGAGCTGGCCGGCGAGCAGCTCGCGGACGGTGACGTCCTGCTCGGGTCCGGAGAGCAGCCGCATCGGTTCGGCGAAGAGGTCGGCGTCCTGGTGGGCGCGGACCAGTGCGTAACAGAAGGAGTGGAACGTGGTGGCCTGCGGGCCGCGGGCGGCGCCGAGGCGGGCGGCCATCCGGTCGCGCAGCTCCACGGCGGCCTTGCGGCTGAAGGTGAGCACCAGGACACGGGCCGGGTCGCCGCCCCGTGCGATGCGCGCGGCGACCGCCTCGACGAGCGTGGTCGTCTTGCCGGTGCCGGGTCCGGCGAGCACCAGGAGGGGGCCGCCGGGGTGATCAACCACCGCGCGTTGTGCTGCGTCCAGGAGAGGAGGGTCCACGGAGCCCGGCGGGGTGCGCACCAGCCGGTACGCGCCCGCGGCCCGCTGCCGTGGCCGACGGTGCGGACTGTGCCGGGTGAAGGAGGAGGAGCTCACGTGGGTCGCCGGTCCTGGTGGGTGTACTGATGGTGAGGATGCGGAACGTGCCGCGAACTTACGAAGCTACGCCAGCGGGGGCGCGATACGGGACGAGTGCGCTGCGTGCCTCGTCACGTTCCGGGGCGCGGATGCCGTCGCGCCGCATGTCCACGACCCCGTCGTGCCGCATGTCGACGGTCCGGTCGCGCCATGCGTCCACGGTCCCGTCGCGTCGTAGGTCACAGGTCCCGTCGCGGGTCACTTCCTGTACGCCGGTACGTCGGACGGCCCCGGCGCCGCCCGCTGTGCCCCCGGATGGCGGAAGCTGTCAGATGTGAGCACCTCCGCCCTCGTCCCGGTCCGCGCCCCCGCCCGCGGTGACGCCGTCCCACCGTGCCCGCTTCATGTCGAGGCGCGGCAGATGGCCCTCCGCGCCGCGCGAGGCCTCGCGCAGCGGGGTGTTCTCCGCGCGGTAGTGGTCCAGCGCCCGCAGTTCGTGGCCGGGGAGCAGCGCCCCGTCGGCGCGCACCACGCGCCACCACGGCACCGCGGCCCCGTACAGCGACATGACCCGGCCGACCTGGCGCGGCCCGCCCTCGTCCAGCCACTCGGCGACATCGCCGTACGTCATGACGCGGCCGGGCGGGATCAGCTCGGCGACATCGAGGACCCGCTCCGCGTGCTCCGGCAACGCGTGGCTCGTCCGGTCGTCGCTCGTCCCGTCGCCGCTCGTCCGGTGTTGGCTCATCCGGCCCATCCTGCCGTACGCCACCGACATCCAGGCCCGGTCCGTGTGCGCCCGCTCACAGGGTGTGCGGGCGGGAGCAAAGGGGCGTATCTTGCGCTTCGCGTATCCGTGCATTTGCACCCTGACGCCCCCCTCCGTCGCCGGGTCGTGCCACCATCGTGCGGGCGGTGACCGGTGATACGAGAACACGAAGACCAATCAGAGGCGACGAAGGAGCAGGGCGTGCAGCCATCGAAGGCGGCGGACGCCCCTGACGCCGAGCCGCGCCCCGACGCGTCCCGCACACCCGCCGGCAAGCCCGGTACCGGGCCCGCAAAGCCCGGCGACAAGCCCGCAAAGCCCGGTGCCGGGCGGGAGGAATTCCCCGGGCATCCGGCCGGCTCGACGCTCTCGACCGCCGCGGAGGAACAGGCCGAGCGCGTCTCGGGCGACGAACCGCTGCTCCCCGCCCGGGTGCACCGCCCCTCCGATCTCATGCGGCTCCTCATCGGGGTCCTGGCGATCGTCGTGCTGTTCGCGATCGCCGCGTTCGCCCACGGCACGACCACCGGTCTCGAACAGGACATCAACAAGGGCACCGGCCAGGCGCCCGACATCCTGATCAAGATGGCCGGTCTGGTCTCCAGCATCGCCGTGCTGCTCGTCCCGGTCGCCTTCGCCATCGAGCGGCTGATCAAACGCGACGGGCTGCGGATCGCCGACGGGGTGCTCGCCGCCGTGCTGGCACACGGCGTCACGCTCGCCGCCGACCTCTGGGTCGCCAAGTCCGCCCCCGGCACCATCCAGGACGCCCTGACCCAGCCGCAGCCCGGTGACGCGCTCACCGATCCCGTGCACGGCTATCTCGCGCCGGTGATCGCCTATATGACGGCGGTCGGCATGGCGAGACGGCCGCGCTGGCGGGTCGTGCTGTGGGTGGTGCTGCTGCTCGACGCGTTCGCCATGCTGGTCGGCGGCTACACGACCCCGTTCTCGATCGTCCTCACCGTGCTGATCGGCTGGACCGTCGCGTACGGCACGCTGTACGCGGTCGGCTCGCCGAACGTACGGCCGACCGGTCAGCATCTGATGGCCGGTCTGCGCCGTGTCGGCTTCCGCCCGGTCAGCGCGATGCGCGCCGACGACGCCCCCGACTCGGGCGACCAGAGCGACCGGGGACGCCGCTATCTGGTCTCCCTGGAGGACGGGCCACCGCTCGATGTCACGGTCGTCGACCGCGAGCAGCAGGCCCAGGGCTTCTTCTACCGGGTGTGGCGCAGGCTCACCCTGCGCGGCATCACCCAGCGCCGCTCCATCCAGTCGCTGCGCCAGGCGCTGGAACAGGAGGCACTGCTCGCCTACGCGGCGATCGCCGCCGGGGCCAACGCACCCAAGCTGATCGCCACGTCCGAGCTCGGACCCGACGCCGTGATGCTGGTGTACGAGCACATCGGCGGACGTTCCCTGGACGCGCTGGAGGACTCGGAGATCACCGACGAGCTGCTGCACGGCGCCTGGCGTCAGGTGAAGGCGCTCCAGTCACGACGGATCGCGCACCGCAGACTCACCGGCGACGCCATCCTGGCGGATCGTTCCGGAAAGGTGTTCGTCACCGATCTGCGCGGCGGTGAGATCGCGGCCGGTGATCTGGTCCTGCGGATGGATGTCGCCCAGCTGCTGACCACAACCGGTCTGCGGGTGGGCGCCGAGCGGGCCGTGGCCGGGGCGCTGGAGGTGCTCGGTCCCGACGCCGTCGCGGACTGTCTGCCGCTGCTCCAGCCGATCGCGCTGAGCCGCTCCACCCGGGCGGCCCTGCGCCGGCTCGCCCGGGAGCGCTCGCAGCGGGAGCGCGAGGCGGTGCTGGAGGCGTCGGACGCGGCCAAGCGGGCCAGGGCGCACGAACACGGGGCGGAGTCCGAGGCCCCGGACGCGACGGCCACCGGTGCCGGCGTCGACCGCAAGGCCGACCGCAAGGCTCTCCGCACCCAGAAACAGGCCGAGAAGCGGGCCCTGGACGACGCCCTGGAAGAGGCCCGCGAGGAGGATCTGCTCGCCCAGATGCGGCAGCAGGTGCTGCTGATCCGGCCGCAGGCACCGGTCGAACCGGTGCGTCTCGAACGCATCAAGGCCCGCACCCTGGTCAGCTGCATCGCCGGTGCGATCGCCGCGTACTTCCTCATCTCCCAGGTCACCCAGGCCGACTTCGGGGCCGTCGTCGAGCAGGCGGAATGGGGCTGGGTGGCGGCCGCGGTCGGCTTCTCCGCCCTCAGTTACGTGGCGGCGGCGATGAGCCTGCTGGGCTTCGTTCCGGAGCGGGTGTCGTTCGGCAAGACGGTACTGGCGCAGGTCGCCGGGTCCTTCGTGAAGATCGTCGCCCCGGCCGCGGTCGGCGGTGTCGCGTTGAACACCCGCTTCCTCCAGCGGGCCGGGGTACGCCCGGGGCTCGCCGTGGCGAGCGTCGGCGCCTCGCAGCTGTTCGGTCTCGGCTGCCACATCCTTCTGCTGGCGGCCTTCGGCTATCTGACCGGTACCGAGAGGACCCCGTCCTCGCTCACCCCGTCCAGGACGGTGATCGCCGGGCTGCTGACCGTCGCCGTGCTGGTGCTGGTGGTGACGGCGGTCCCGTTCCTGCGGAAGTTCGTGGTGACGCGGGTGCGGTCGCTGTTCGCCGGAGTCGTGCCGCGCATGCTCGACGTGGTGCAGCGGCCGCAGAAGCTGCTGACCGGCATCGGCGGAATGCTGCTGCTGACCGGCCTGTTCGTGATGTGTCTGGACGCTTCGGTCCGGGCGTTCAGCGGTCCGGACGTGCCGCATCTCAGCTACGCCAGCATCGCGGTGGTCTTCCTCGCCGGCAATGCGCTGGGGTCCGCGGCGCCGACACCGGGCGGAATGGGCGCGGTCGAGGGCGCGCTGACGCTGGGTCTGATCGCGGTCGGCCTGCCGAAGGAGGTCGCCGCGCCCGCGGTGCTGCTGTACCGCCTGCTGACGCTGTGGCTGCCGGTGCTTCCCGGCTGGCTCTGCTTCAACCACCTGACCCGCAAGGGCGAGCTCTGACGCTCCCTCAGCCGCCGGGCGGGGCCGCCCGCAGGACCAACAGGCCCTGCCTCGGCCGCCGGACGGGGCCGTCCACAAGGCCAGTCGGGCGACGGCGGGGCCGCCCGCCACCCGCTTGGACCGGTGTCCCGTGCAGCGGCAGGGTTCCCGCCGCACCATGGGCCCATGAGGACCTCCCCTGCCCTGCGCGCCGCCGCACTGGCCGCCGCCGTCACCGTGCTCCTGCCCATCACCGCCTGCTCGGAGAGCGGCAACAAGGACGGCCCGGACGGGCCGCAGAGCTCGCCGCTCGCGGTGAACGCCGCCGAGACGAGCGGCTCCGGCGACCTCGCTTCCCAGAAGCTGACATGGAAGCCCTGCCCCGCCCCGTCCGCGGCACAGGGCGGTGGAAAGGCGCCGACCCCACTGCCCGGCGGCACCCCCTGGGAGTGTTCGTTCATGAGGGCCCCGCTCGACTACGCGAAGCCCGATGGCGCGACGATCAGGCTGGAGCTGATCCGGGCCAGGGCCAAGAACCAGGACAAGCGGATCGGTTCCCTCATCTTCAACTTCGGCGGCCCCGGCGCCTCCGGTGTCGCCACCCTGCCCGCCTTCGGTCCCGACTACGACAAGCTCCGCTCCCGCTACGACCTGGTCAGCTTCGACCCGCGCGGCGTGGGGCGCAGCGACGGCGTGGAGTGCGAGACCGACAAACAGCTCGACGCCCGCTACGAGACCGACGGCACCCCGGACACCAGCGCGGAGCTGAACACCTTCGTCAAGGACACCAAGACATACGCGCAGGCCTGCGAGAAGAACTCCGGCAAGCAGCTCCCCCACGTAGGCACCACCGACGCCGCCCGCGACATGGATCTGATGCGCCAGGTGCTCGGCGACAAGAAGCTGTACTACTTCGGCATCTCGTACGGCACCGAACTGGGCGGCGTCTACGCCCACTTGTTCCCGAAGAACGTCGGCAGGTCGGTGCTGGACGCGGTGATCAACCCGACGGAGAACTCGGAGCAGTCCTCGCTCGGCCAGGCCAAGGGGTTCCAGCTCGCGCTGGACAACTTCACCCAGGACTGCGCCGACCGCGGCGCCGCCTGCAAGCTTCCCGGTACCTCCGCGAAGGAGGTCGAGCAGGGGATCTCCGATCTTCTCGCGAATCTGGAGAAGAAGCCGATCCCGGGACTCGGTTCGCGTCAGCTGACGCAGACCCTGGCGACCACCGGCATCGCGGCCGCCCTCTACTCCAAGCAGACCTGGTCGCTGCTGGAGCAGGGACTGGACGAGGCCGACGGCGGCGACGGCGCACTGCTCCTCGCCCTCGCCGACTCGCTGAACGGCCGGTCCGACAACGGCCGGTACGACAACTCGATGGCCGCCAACACCGCCATCAACTGCGCCGACTCCAAGCAGCGGTTCACCGCGGACCAGACCGAGGCCAAGCTCCCCGAGTTCCGGTCCGCCTCGAAGATCTTCGGTGACTATCTGGCCTGGTCCCTGATGGCCTGCACCGACTGGCCGGTGGCGGGCGCCTGGGACACCCCGGACGTCAGCGCCCCGGGCGCGGCCCCCATCCTCGTCATCGGCAACACCGGCGACCCGGCGACGCCGTACGCGGGCGCGAAGGCGATGGCCGACGCGCTGGGCAAGGGCGTCGGCGTGCAGATGACGTACGAGGGCCAGGGGCACGGCGCGTACAACAGCGGCAACGCCTGCGTGCAGAAGGAGGTGGGCGGCTACCTGCTGGACGGCAAGGTTCCGGCGGCCGGGACCGTCTGCAAGTAGCGGTGTGCACCGGGCGGCCCCCCGGCCCGGCCATGGTCCGCCGCACAGGCCCTAGCATGGGCGGACTTTCTGTACGTCGTAGGTACAGGCACCTCTGTACGTCGTGAGTACAGGCACATCGGGGAGGACGCACACGTGGCCGCACACGCACGCGCCGGGGCTCTGGCCGGCACCGCACTTCTGCTGACGGGGCTGCTCGCCGGCTGCGGCGGGGGTACGGACGACAAGCCGGCCGGCCGGACGGACCGCGACGCCGCGTCCCCGGCGGGCCGGCCGTCCACCGCGCCCGGCGGGCAGCCCGGCACCCCCCGGCTGCCCGCGGCCCTCACCTCCCAGCGGCTGGCCTGGAAGGGCTGCGAGGCCCGCGCGGGCGAGAGCGCGCCCGGGTCCGAGTGGCGCTGCTCGACGGTCCGGGTGCCGCTCGACTACGCGAAGCCCGACGGCGAGACGATCGGGATCGCGCTGATCCGCAAGAAGGCCGGGAACTCGGGCCGGCGCCTCGGCTCGATGCTGTTCAACTTCGGCGGCCCCGGCGGTTCGGGGGTCTCGATACTGCCGCGCGCCGCCGGCTCGTACGGGAACCTCAACTCCCGCTACGACCTGGTGGGCTTCGACCCGCGCGGGGTCGCGGGCAGCGAAGGGGTGAGCTGCCGCACCGACAAGGAGCAGGAGGACGCCTACCGGAAGACCGACATGACTCCGGACACGGCGGCGGAGGAGGCGGCGTTCATGAAGGACGGCGCGGACTTCGGCGCCGGCTGCGAGCGCCGCTCCGGCAAGGTCCTGCCGTACGTCGGCACGACGAACGCCGCCCGGGACTTGGATGTGATCCGCGGGGTGCTCGGCGACAAGAAGCTCACCTACTTCGGCATCTCGTACGGCACCGAGCTCGGCGGCACCTACGCGCACCTCTTCCCCTCGAAGGTCGGACGCACCGTCCTGGACGCCGTCGTCGACCCGACCGCGGACACGATCGGGCACGCCCGCAACCAGGCGACCGGCTTCCAGCGGGCGCTGGAGAACTACCTCAAGGACCGCGGTCAGGACCCGAAGGCGGGCACCCGGCGGATCACGCGACTGCTGGAGCGGATCGACAGGAAGCCGCTGCCGACCCGTTCGGGCCGCGAGCTCAACGAGTCACTGGCCGTCACCGGCATCGTCATGCCGCTCTACGCCAAGAGCAACTGGCCGTATCTGACGCAGGCGCTGGACGAGGCCGAGAAGAGCGGCACCGGAAACATGCTGCTCCAGCTGGCCGACTCGTACAACGGCCGTGACGAGAAGGGGCACTACGACACCCAGAACCATTCGCAGCGCGCCATCTCCTGCGCGGACAGCAAGTTCCGGCCGACGGCGGACGAGGCCAGGGCGCTGCTGCCGGAGTTCCGGAAGCTGTCCCCCGTGTTCGGCCCGTTCCTGGCGTGGGACACGGCGGGCTGGTGCTCGCAGTGGCCGGTGGAGGGTGAGCACGACAACCCGGAGGCGAGCGCTCCGGGCGCCGGTCCGGTCCTGGTCGTCGGGACGACCGGTGACCCGGCGACGCCGTACGAGGGTGCGCGGAAGATGGCGGACGAACTGGGCAAGGGCGTGGGCATCATGCTCACCAACAAGGGCGAGGGTCACGGCGCGTACGGCGGGAACACCTGCGTGACGTCGACCGTGGACGCGTACTTCCTCGACGGGATGGTCCCGGAGGACGGGAAGACCTGCTCGTAGGGCGGCTTCGGAGGTACGGCGAAGGGGCCGGTCCGTGCGGACCGGCCCCTCAGGGCCTCTCGTTCGGATCAGGCCGGACTCGCATGATCCAAACGAAAGGCCCTGGCCGTACCTGGTGTTTCAGTGCGCCGTGCTCAGTACACCGGCTTCTCGGGCTCGATCTGGTTGACCCAGCCGATCACGCCGCCGCCCACGTGCACCGCGTCGGCGAAGCCCGCCGACTTGAGGACCGCGAGGACCTCGGCGCTGCGGACACCCGTCTTGCAGTGCAGGACGATGCGCTTGTCCTGCGGGAGGTCCTGGAGGGCGTTGCCCATCAGGAACTCGTTCTTCGGGATCAGCCTGGCGCCGGGGATCGAGACGATCTCGAACTCGTTCGGCTCACGGACGTCGATGATCTCGATCTTCTCGTCCGCGTCGATCCACTCCTTGAGCTGCTTGGGAGTGATCGTGGAGCCGAGCGCCGCCTCCTGGGCCTCCTCGGACACGACGCCGCAGAAGGCCTCGTAGTCGATGAGCTCGGTGACGGTGGGGTTCTCGCCGCACACCGCGCAGTCGGGGTCCTTGCGGACCTTGACCTGGCGGTACTGCATCTCCAGGGCGTCGTAGATCATCAGTCGGCCGACCAGCGGGTCGCCGATGCCGGCGAGCAGCTTGATGGCCTCGTTGACCTGGATCGAGCCGATGGACGCGCAGAGCACGCCGAGCACGCCGCCCTCGGCGCAGGACGGGACCATGCCCGGCGGCGGCGGCTCCGGGTAGAGGCAGCGGTAGCAGGGGCCGTGCTCGGACCAGAAGACGGACGCCTGGCCGTCGAACCGGTAGATCGAGCCCCAGATGTACGGCTTGTTCAGCAGTACGGCCGCGTCGTTGACCAGATAGCGGGTGGCGAAGTTGTCCGTGCCGTCCACGATCAGGTCGTACTGGGCGAAGATGTCCATCACGTTGTCGGCTTCGAGCCGCTCTTCGTGAAGGACAACATTCACATACGGGTTGATGCCCAGCACCGAGTCCTTGGCGGACTCGGCCTTGGAGCGCCCGATGTCGGACTGGCTGTGGATGATCTGGCGCTGCAGGTTCGACTCGTCGACCTCGTCGAACTCCACGATTCCGAGCGTGCCGACGCCGGCCGCGGCCAGGTACATCAGGGCCGGCGACCCGAGACCGCCGGCGCCCACACAGAGCACCTTCGCGTTCTTCAGCCGCTTCTGTCCGTCCATCCCGACATCCGGGATGATCAGGTGGCGGGAGTACCTGCGGACCTCGTCGACGGTGAGCTCAGCAGCTGGCTCGACCAGGGGTGGCAGCGACACAGGAACCTCAACAATGCAGGTGGTCGGTTTCTACGTACTTCAGCTACGTACGGTTGTTCTTGCCGTAACACTGTCACGCCCCTGCTCATTCCGAGATACCAGGTCCGATCCGCGAGACGATTTCGTCCCAGTACCTGGGCAGCGCCGCGAATGGATCGGCTTGCCCGTGTTGACCGTCTCGATCCGTGAAGAAGATCGTGCCCGCGCCCTGCCAGCGGGCGATGCGCATGGCCTCTTCGAGGTGGGTGCGCGGAACGCCGTGGACGAAGTGCGCGAACCGCTCCGGCGGATAGGAGGCGGTCCACTCCGCCACCTGCGACCAGCGGTACTCGGTCCACGGTCCGCTGAAGGTGACCAGTTGGTCGGCGGCCTCGGCATAGCCGGGGTACGGATGGGTACCGAGACCCAGCACCAGCGGCCCGCTCCCCTCCCCGTACGGGCGGTCGCCGTCTTCGAGGAGCGTGGCGAGTGTGCTGGTGAGACGGCGCACCGCCGGGAGGTGGGCGCGCTCGGCCGGGCAGCAGCCGAGATAGAAGCCGTCGACGCGGTACCAGTCGAGGAACGACTGCGCGTCGGCGATCAGTTCCCCGAAGGGCCGGCTGCCGTGGGCCAGATCGAGATGACCGAGCAGCCGGCCGCCCGACGCGCGGGCCCAGTCCTGTGGATCGTCGCCGTGCACGGCCCGCTCCCGCGCGTTGCGGAGCCGGCCCGCGGCTTCCAGGCAGTGCGGATCGGGGCGGGCGCCGGGGCCGTTGTCGATGTTGAGGACGGCCCAGTGGAGCGGGGTTCCGGGGCGGGCGAGTTCGGCCCATTCGGTCGGTGCGAGCAGCGGGTGCGCGTAACCGGGCACGCCGAAGCCGAGCTGTTCGGCGCCGCTGGTCCGGCGGGCCGTTCCGGTGCTGGTCAGATGCGGCACGCCGCCTCCATCCAGATGTCGGCGAGGGACTCCTCCAGATTGATCCGCGGACGCCAGCCGAGCCGGTCCCTGGCGGTGCGGACGTCGGCCTGCTGCCAGGCGCCGCAGCCGTCCGGGTAGGGGGACGGGGTCGCCGAGAGGTGCTCGATGACCGACTCGGTCGAGGTGCGCGGGGCACCGATGGGCAGCCGGGGCGGGGGCGCGTCGAGTTCGTGAAGTGCGCCCGCGTATCCGGCGACCCTGGCGAGGACGGCGGCCGCGTCCCGGAGCCGCACGGCGCGGCCGGTGCCGATGTTGACGACCCCCTGGGCGGCGGAGAGCGAGGCGGCGTGCACGGCGCGCGCGACATCGCGTACGTCCACGAAGTCGCGCTGCACGCCGAGGCCGCTGAGCTTCAGCTCGCCGTCGCCGGACTGCATGGCCCGGCGCATCGCCTCGGCGAGCCTGCCGAGCGGGGAACCGGCCGGGGTGCCCGGGCCGACCGGGGAGAAGACCCGCAGCACGACCGCGTCGAGGCCCGAGCCGAGGACGAGTTCGGTGGCGGCGAGTTTGCTGACACCGTACGGGCCGCCGGGGCGCGGGATCGCGTCCTCGGCGGTGGACGAGCCGGGCTGCGAGGGCCCGTACTCCGAGGAGCAGCCGACCTGGACGAGCCGGGCCTTGCAGCCGCTGCGCCGCATCGCCTCGCAGACCGTGGCGACGGCAACGGTGTTGTGGCGGGTGAGATCGCGGGCCCCGCCGCGGGTGGCGCCCGCGCAGTTGACCACGACCCCCGGGTGGACGGCGTCCAGGAAGCGGGTCAGCGCGCCGGGGCTGCCGCTGGCGAGGTCGAACCGTACGTCGGCGTCGTCGCCGCGGCCGAGTGCCGTGAGATGCACGGCGGGGTCGGCGAGCAGGCGGTCGGCCACGAACCGGCCGAGGAATCCGTTGGCTCCGAGCAGTAGCACCCTCATCGCGCGCCCCCTCGGCGCCGACGGCGAGCTGCCGGTGAAGGGGATTGGGGGGTCATGTCCGGTGTCTCCTTGAGAAGTGAGGTGCGGTTGCGGGGCAATGACCCGCGGCGTCGGCTCCGCGGGGCGTGCTGTGGCAGTGGTACGGCTGTGGTTACGCCGCGGCCGGGCCTTCATCGCCCGGCCGGGCGGTGGTGTGGGCGGACGCCCGGGACAGGACGACGGTGGCGGCGATCAGCAGTCCGAGCGCGGCGGCACCGCATGCGACGGCGGGTACGGATCCGGTGCCGGACGCCATGACGAGGACGTCGACGGGGTGGGCGAGGAAGTGCAGACCGGGCAGCCGCCCGGCCAGCACCAGCGCGGGAGCCAGGGCCTCGACCGCACAGGCGACGGCCAGTCCGCCGGCGGCGAGCTCGGGAAACCCGTGCACGGTCAGCAGTCGGGCCAGCAGGAGCAGCACCCCGAGCGCGGCCGCCCCGACGAACGCTCCGCCGCCCCCGTACCCCAGGTGCGCGAGGTGGAGCAGACCGGCAAGGGCGCACAGATGTAGGGCGACGGCCCCGAACAGCAGGGGGCGCACACCTGCGGCGAACTCCTCCAGTGCGCGGCTGCCGATGAGTTTGCGGTGCGCGTGTACGGAGAATAGGTGGGCGCACCAGGTGGCCGGGGCGAGGGAGAGGGCCAGGCCCAGCAGCGGTGCGGGGGTGATTTCCCAGGGGCCTTCGGGGCCGCCGCTGAGCACCTGGTCGAGCAGCGGTTCGCCGTACATGACGTAGCCGAGGAGCCAGCAGCCGTACACGTTGGCGATGCCCGAGGAGCGGCCTTCGGCGTGCAGGGGGCCGCTGCGCAGGCCGAGGGCGAGCCCGATGAGTGCGAGGAGCGTTCCGGCCACAGCTATCGCGAGCCGGGCCCGGCCGTCGAGCGTTCCCTCGGTGAGCCTGAGTGCGCCGGCGGTCGCGATGCAGGCGGCGCCCGGCAGCAGCGCGCGGAGCGACCAGGCGGCGCGCGTCGCGATGTCACGCTCCGGCGCGGCGGGGCCTGTTGCGGACTCCGCCGCCACGCCGGGTACCCGGGCGAACAGTTCCTCGGCGAGCGAGAAGACATCGCGGTGCCGGTAGCGGGCGGCGGTGCGGTCGGTGACGCCATGTGCTTCGAGCCCGGCGGCGACCTCCAGCGGGTCGACGGCCCGCTCGCACAGCTCGCGGTGCCGGTGCATCAGCGATTTCACGGGGTCGACGGGGCCGCGGCGCGAGGCGTTGAGCCGACGCGCCGGAGCGGGGCGCGCGATCTCGGGGGCGCGGGAGGGCTCGGAGGACTCCGAGGATTCGGAAGGCTCGAAGGGCTCCGAGGGCGGTTCCACCGAGCCCACCGGTTCCACCGGCCCCGCCGACCCCGTCGGCCCCACTGGTCCCACCGACCCCGCAGGACCCGAGGCCCCGGCAGGCCCCGAGGCCCCGGCGGCAGGCACCCCGGAGACCAGGGCCCGGGAGCGGAGGTCCCAGCTTCCGCCGGTGGCCGGTGCGGCGGGTGCGTCGGACACCTCGGTCGGGCGGCCCATGGTGATTCCTCCGTGATCGTCGCCGGCCGCGTCGGACCGTCCCGGTCCGCTGCGGCCCGGCCCGGCCGCCTCCTGTCCCTGATAACGCAACACCGCCACCCCCACACCGCCCACCCGCGCAGACGGCCCCG
>NZ_JBEXPH010000205.1:0-13740 GCF_040611955.1 Streptomyces sp. NPDC006510
CTGCAGTACCGGCCCGACACCCTCGACGGCTTCATAGCCGGCACCGGCCTGGCCGTCGACACCCCAACGTCACCCTAACCAGCCGAAGTCAGTAACTCCGTGGTCGTCAGTCACCCAGAGGTGTTTCGCACGATGGGCGGGGCCTCCAACGCGATCAACGCGTCCTCGCGGTTGAGGAACCCGAACGGGGCGCTGTCCAAGGTGCACCCTCCGCCCACGGGTGCGGCGCTGGGGGTGGGGAGTGGGTGCATGACGATGTCTCCGTGGACAGTGATGCGGCCGATTGCGTTCGCCTGGTTGAGGGTGAACCACAGGGCCCCGTCAGGGCCTGCGGTGATGGCTGATGGAAAGGTGCCCGCATCGGGAAGGACGAACTCGGTGATCTCTCCCTTGCTGGTGATGCGGCCGATACGGTCGGTGTTCATCTCCGTGAACCACAGCGCACCGCCTGGACCGGTAGTGATACCGAAGGGTCCGCTGTCGGGCGTTGGTACGGGGAAGGATTCCGTTTCACCGCGGCCTCACCGTCGGCGGTGACGCGGCCGATCCGGCCCGAATGGCGCGGTAGCGGTCGGCTGAGCCGCCCTCCGTAGGATGGGAGCCGATCATGTGATCCCATCCGAGGAGCTGCCCGCCATGCCGCAGATCACCGTCGACTACTCCGGCCCGCTCGACGCAGCCTTCGACCGCCCGGCCTTCGCGCTCGCCCTGCACCCGATCGTCGTCGACACCGTCGACGCCCGCCTGGAGGCTTGCAAGACCCGCTTCCGCCGGGTCGAGGACTTCACCGTCGGGACCGAGACCGAGGGCCATGCCGTCCTTCACGTCGAGATCGGCCTGCTCCACGGCCGCACCGACGCGACAAAGGCCCGCCTCGCGGCCGCCGTGCTGGCCCTGGTCGCCGCCCAGGTCAAGCCAGTCGACGGCGTCACCCTGCACGCCTCCGTCGAGATCCCCAACCTGGACGCGTCCTACCGAAAGAGCTGACACACCCGCTTCCCGAACACAACGAACGAGCCACCCGCCGATTTCCCTGCCAGGACCTGGCCGCCGCCACAGTGAGGATCTGCGCAGTGCCGGTCTGCACGGCCTCGCGTGCTGACTGGCCTGCAGTACCTCGGTCAGGCAACGAGCCGTGCGATCAGAGCGAACAGTACGAGTACACCAAGCACGATCGCGGTGATCTGCCAGGTTCGTCTCTGTGAGGGAAGCACCAGCACGTGCGGCCCCCCGGAGGCGGGAAAGACGAAGTAGACCCTGTGCGGGTGTTCTGCCACGACAACTCGTGCGAGCCGTGTGTATCTGGCTGTTGCGTGACGTGCGATTTCCTGGTCTTGCGGGACGAGCAACGTCTTCAGGCTCGGGCCGAACTCTTTTCTGAGGTGATCTCGCAGGGGGTCGTCGTCGGCCAGGTTCGTCGGGGTCCAGGTGCCGCGTTCGCGTACTTGTTGGCGTGCGAGGTAGGGCACTCCGTATTCGGGGAGTTTGACCTCGTCGGTGCTGGGCGTTCTGGTGACGACGCCTTCTGTCCAGGTCACGGTCCTGCCCGTGCCTGCGCAGCGCTGGTGCTGCACGGTGCCGTCCCCGTCGCAATCGGGGCAGGATCGGGACCCTGTGGCCTGGCAGGTGGTGCACCGGAGCTGGCCGCGGCCATGGCATCCGGCGCATGCGGCGTCGTGGGCACCGCATTGCCTGCACTGGACACGACCGTCTGTGTCCTGTGCGGCCGGGCCCGCCGGTTTTTGGTTGGGGAAGCCGGTGCCGGCGCACCGCAAGCAGTTGTCGAGGCTGCGGCATTCAGTGCAGGGGCGGTACGGCTCGCAGGGGAGGTCGCCTGCGCCTTTGCAGCGTTGGCAGGCGACGTTGCCGTTGCCGCAGTCGCAGGATCGGTCGTCGACCGACCCTCGACGTACCAGTTTCAGAGTGCTCTGCTCGGACGGATCCCGGGGCGGCGGAATGCGGCGCCGGCTGATCGTGGTGTCGTACGCCGGAAGGTTCGAGAGGTCGAGAGGGCCGGCGTGAAAGCGCTCATTTTCCGTGCGGGATTCGACGCACCGTACGATCTTTCCCTCCAGGAGGGGATGCCATGTGATCGCGGCGGCACCCGGCGGCGTCACTGACAGGGTTTCCCCTCGCCCCTCGATCTCGTTCTGCACGGCCTTGAGGACTTCGTCGTCGCTCAGCACCCGTCTCCCCCAACGTCCTTGTGCGGTCGGCTCCCGATCCTCAGCCGGCATGCGCACAGGACAGTACCCAACCGCCGATCGGGACACCGGCAGTTCACGCCCTCGCCCGGCTGGTCGGCGACGGTTCCGTGGCTGTGTACGGCGTGAACCGCGCGCTCGTCGCCCAGCGCAACAGCGGCGGCCACGTCAAGGTATACGCCCAGTTCCGCGTGGAGCTGGACTGGTACACGAACCCGGACCGGCACATGGGTCTGAACCAGCGCGCGGGCCTGGGCCCGGCGGACGCCGAGGCCGTGCGATCAAGCCTGCTGGCCCTGTTCGACGGCTGGGCCGCTCCCGTCCTCGACCTCCTCCGCCACGGCACAGCTTTCGTCCACCGCCCCCTCTACGCCCTTCCCGTGTCCCACACCTGGGCCCATGTCTCCGGGGTGACGCTACTGGGCGACGCCGCCCACCTGATGCCCCCGTTGGGAGTGGGCGCGAACCTCGCGATGCTGGAAGGCGCCGAACTCGCCGAGTCCATCGCCGCCGCCCCCGGCCCTGGAGATCTGGACGAGGCCGTCCGCGCCTTCGAGGAACAGATGTGGGCACGGGCCGGGCAGGTGGGCGAACATCACGATGGCCGGTCTGGAACGCCTCGTGAGCCCGGACCCGTCCGAAGCCCTCGCCCTCTTCGACGAGGTCCAGCCTTCCTGACTGCCAAGCGCGAGAGCATGTCCCTGTCCGCCGGTTCCTCGCCCCCGGGATATCCCGGCGCGAATGAATGAGTTACTTCTGGTGCTCCGGCCCTGCGCCGACCGCCCGCTTGCGTTCTCCGACGCGGCGCTCGCGCAGTGCTGACTCGCACCGGGCCGTCCACGGATCGGCCAACTCCTCGATCAAACCGCCGAGATGTGCACGGTCAAGGCCGCAGAAAGCAGGATGGGACAAGGCCGCACGGGCTCGGTAATGCGTCACAACATCACCAACCCGTGCGGTCCGTTTCACGTCACGATGCGCTGGCGGCCCGAGCGGCGTAGGACTTCGCGACGAGTTCCTCCACCAGAGCGTTCTTCGCCGCCGAGTAGGCCGCCCTGCCCTTGCTGTCGGCATGGAACCGCTGCGCCAGGGCCGCCTTCAAGGCGCTGTAGCGGTGGATTTCATCGGGCCGCTGACGCAGGTAATCACGGAGTAGGACGTGATCAAGGTGGGGCTTTGAGTCTGCGACCACGCCGTACAGATGGTGTTCGGGCGCCGTAGGAGGGGCCTGGAATGCCTCCCGTCTCCGAATTCCCAGATCTCCTTCGTGTCGGTAGCCCTGCCCGGCGAGCCGAGAGATCAACTCGGGCATGACTGCCTCTTCGGGCACCACGATGTCGAGGTCGATGATCGGTTTGGCGGCGCACCCGGGCACGGCCGTACTGCCGACATGCTCGATGGACACAGCCAGATCCGCGACGTGAGGTGCCAATCGCTGTCGCAGATCCTCGAACCGCTCGGGCCATTGGGGGTCGTAGTCACTGACCACGATCATGTCAGTCATGTCGGCAGTCTCGCAGAATCGCCAGGGCCCCTCGCATCCCCCCCGGAGATCCCTGGCTATCGCGTACCGGGTCGCCAGCCCAGCCATCAGGGGCCGCACTGAACCACTGCCCGCCCCCGCTGACCCCGCCGTGGTCCCACACCCCCCGGAAGCGGTCAACGGTCACCCCGCAACCACCACCACAAGATCGCGGTGGACGTCGCTACCCGGGCGATCCTGGCGGCAGTCCTGTGCCCGGGCGGGACCCCGGCCGTGGATGCCGCCCTGTTGCCGGCGGAGATGGCGGTGCCTCACCCGGCGCGGCCGACGTGGCCTGATGACGTGGGGTGCCGGTAAGAACCGTGTCAGTGCGCCACGAGGCGCTGTTGCTTCGGACGGAGGTGGAAGACCACCGTCGCCTCGCCATCGTAGCGGCGAGGCGAAGCTGGAGGCAGCCTGAACCGGGGATCGCCGGGGAGGGCGAGAGCAGCCTCGACAAAGTCGGGTCGGCCCGGCACTGCCGGATGGGTCGGGCCCGGTGAGCGAGACGGGAAGGTATACGCGAGGAACCGGTGTTGTTACGCCTCTTGAGTTCTTGCCAGCTCCAATCCGGTGGATATGGGCTGGTCAGCGGTGCGCAACCGTCCGGAAAGGCGGGGAACTCCCGGTCCGGTATTGACAGCTTGGGCCGGGAGGCCACGACGAAGGTCTACGGCGTAGTCGTGGCGAGGCCGCAGGGGCAGAGCCGGGTGCCTAACCCGTCAACCGAACAGCAGTGAACGTGGGAACCGCTCGTGTCCGCTCCCCGCGACCCGGCCAGCCAGGCCGGACGGAGGGGATAGGCGCGATGCCTGCCGATGGGGGCGAGCGGGGCGGAGCCGTCGTAGTACTCGGAGCCGGGGAGAGCCCGGAACAGGGGGAAGGACGGCAGCGTGCCAAGCAAGGAGAGGAGTGCAATGCCCGAAGAAGCGCCGGTGAATACCGGCGCCGCGAGGTGGCCGGGTCCTGACTCAGCACACTTCGCGGTACGGGAGATGCAGATCAAGTTGCACCGATGGGCGGGAGAAGACTCCTCCCGCAGGTTCGGTGACCTGTTCAACCTCGTCTACGACCCGGCGTTCCTGGTGCACGCGTGGGAACGCGTGGCCAGCAACACGGGGGCGAGGACCCCAGGAATCGACCGGGCCACAGTGGCCCTGATCGAGACCTGGATCGGGGTCGAGGCGTTCTTGGAACACATCAGGGACTCGCTGAAGTCGGGCGTGTTCGAGCCGGTCGAAGTGCGACAGGTGATGATCCCGAAGGCGAGCGGCAAGCTCCGCGCGCTGGGGATTCCCACGGTCGCCGACCGGGTGGTCCAAGCCAGCCTCAAAGCAGTGCTCGAACCCATTTTCGAGGCGGACTTCATGCCGTGCTCGTACGGGTTCCGTCCCAACCGGCGGGCACACGATGCGATTGCCGAGATCCACCACCTGTCTTCCGGGGCCAACAAGTTCCACTGGGTCCTGGAGGCAGACATCAAGGCGTGCTTCGACGAGATCGATCACACGGCCCTGATGGACCGCCTGCGGGCGAGGATCAAGGACAAACGCGTCTGCGCGCTGGTGAAGGCGTTCCTGAAATCCGGGGTCATGACGACCTCCGGGGACCGGGAGGAGACACTGACCGGCACCCCGCAAGGCGGGATTCTCTCCCCGCTGCTGGCCAACATCGCACTGTCCGCGCTGGACGAGCACTTCGTCCGGCAGTGGCGGCAGGAGATGGGCAGCTACAAGCGGCGGGTCACGCGCAGGAAGCGCGGACTGGGCAACTGGCGGCTAATCCGTTTCGCGGACGACTTCGTACTGATGGTCTCCGGGGAACGCCGCCACGCCGAGGACCTGCGCGAGGAGGTGGCCGGCGTGCTCGCCCCACTGGGGCTGCGTCTGGCACCGGAGAAGACCCAAGTGGTCCATATTGATGAGGGCTTCGACTTCCTCGGCTTCCACATCCGCAGGCAGCGGAAACGAGGAACGCAGAAGCACTACGTCTACACCAAGCCGTCCAAGAAGGCGATCCAGTCGATCAAGGACAAGGTGAAAGACAGAACACGCAGATCAGACCTGCACAGGGACGTGGACGAGCTGCTGGCCAGCCTCAACCGCACCCTGCGCGGGTGGGCGAACTACTTCCGGCACGGGGTGTCGAAGGCGGTATTCAGCACAGTCGATGACCACGCGTGGCATCGGATTGTCCGCTGGATCTTCCACAAGCACTCCCGGCTCAGCTGGAAGGAACTGCGCCGTCGGTTCTGCCGACCGGGCAGTTGGAAGCTCGTCTGCGACGGAGTCGAGTTCACCGGCGCATCCAGCGTCAAAGTGATCCGTTACCGCTACCGCGGCAGCAACATCCCGACCCCGTGGACACCACGACCGGCAGCCGCCAGCACCGGCGGCTGACCACCGGTCAAGGCACGTGGAGCGCCCGTTGCGTGGAGACACGCACGGCGGGTGCGGCGGGCGGGTCGGGGAAACGGGCTGGTCGCAAGGCCAGTACCGCGCCCCGGCCCGACCCAACCCAGCCGCAAACGGCGGTGATCAGTCCTTGGGCCTGGCCTGCCGAGGCAGCTCGGCCGTGTTGGTCGCCTCGGCGAGCGCCTGGCGGCCGCCCTTCGGCTCAGGCACGTAGTTGTAGATGGTGTTGCGGGAGACGCCGAGAAGCTTCGCGATCGAGGTCACGGTGTTCCCGGGGCGGGTGAGCGAGTCGCGGGCGTGACGTACTTGCTCCGGCGTCATGGCCGGCGGGCGGCCGAGCCGGGCGCCGCGGGCGCGGGCGGTGTCCAGGCCCTCGTTGGTGCCCTGCACGTGCGTATCCCACAAGATCGCCGGTCCGTACAGCCGGAACGGGGCGAGGAGATCGGCGGTGTCGTCATCCGTAGGCTGTTGCACCCCCAGGTCGCATAGATCGTACAGAAAAGGGCCATACGGCATTTCTTGAGCACACCGAGTTTTTGACACCGTTTTATGTGCATGATCCGGCGCCGATCCGGCCGCAGACGTGCACTTACCGATCCTGCTCAACAATCGATAGATGAGCGTCGTGCGAACGAGCCGTGTGTTCGCGAGCACGCGCGGCGCCTGTCGGTCACCCGTGCGCTTGTGCGGTCTTCGGGATATTGGTCCTGGCGTTACTGATCGGCATGTTGCTGAAGGGGGCCGGAGCCGACGGCGCTCGGGGAGGACGCAGTGTGTGGCTGAGGCGTTGCGGCCGGGGTCGGGGATGCGAGCCCGCTGCGGCGAATCCACAGGAGAGCTCCTGCCAGCAGCACGGTGCCTCCCAGTAGCCACGGCGGCGGGCCTGACGGAAGGACACCAATGATCAAGCCGGTGAGTGCTGCCACCAGTTGCAGAGCGAGAGACTGGACGGACAACGCGGTGGCCCGGCCCGAACTTGAGACGCGGCGGTGCAGGAGGTCGTTCTCACTCGGCCCCGCCGCGCCAAGCCCGAGGTAGACCAGGCCGTAGCCGATGGTCGCGAGGACCATGGAGCCCACTCCTGTGAACGCAGCGGTTGCGCCGAGCAGCAGCAGGCCACTCGCGCTCGCGCCGAGGCTCACCATGACCGCACGCTCGCCACTGCCTGCAAGCCGGGCGGTCAGTGGTGCAAGGTGGCTGCCGATACCCGCGCAGATGAATCCGGCGCAGGCGAGTGCGGCAAAGAGCACCGCCCCCGACTCCGACGCGCCCGTGAGGGCCGCGGCACGGCCCGGCGTGAGCAGTTCGATCGCGGCCAGGGCGCTGCCGGTGGCCCCTGCGCTGAGGAACACCCGGCGGACCAGCGCATCGCGGCCCCCCAGCCGCAGTCCGCCCACGATGGTGGCCGGGATGCCTCGGAGTACATCGCGCAAGGTGGCCGCCGGTCGGGGCGGCTCCCGCAGAGCGGTCAAGACATACAGCACGAAGGCGATCTCGACCGCTGCGCCCAGCAGCATCGGAACAGAGAGGGGCAGCACCAGCTCGGACGTTGCCTCGCTCAGTCTGACGCCGAGGTCGGGGCCGAGTCCGAGCAGCCAGGGAAGGGCACCGCCGAGCAGGGTACCCGTGGCGAGCGCGGCGGATGTCGCGGAGCCGCCGCGGGCCAGTCCGGTGCGCAGTTCGGCGTCGGGGCCGGAGTGCGCCTGGACGGTGTCGACGTACCAGGCTTCGGCCGGTCCGCTGGACAGGGCACGGCCCGCGCCCATCAGGGCCATGCCGAGGCCGAGCAGCCAGGGAGCAGTGCCCAGGCCCACTAGGGTCAAGGCGGCCAGGTTCAGCAGGCCTGCGGCGGCCAGAACAGCGCGGCGCCCGAGGACGTCGGACAGTCCTCCGGTGGGCAGTTCCAGCGCGGCGGCGGTCAGGGAGTGCGCGGCGAAGAACCCCGCGATGGCCGCCAGGGCCATGCCGCGCTCGGTGAACAGCAGGATGAGGGGAGCGATGCTCAGTCCCAGCGGCAGCCAGAACAGAACGCAGACCGTGATGTAGCGGCGGCGTGCGGTGTGTATGCCCAGCGGCCCGGTCATGACGCGTCCTCGGTATCTGTCCCCGCAGGGGCAGAGGCGTCCGCCGCAGTGGCGGGGTCGCGCGGCGCCAAGGGCAGCCCGGCAGTGAGGAATACGACCTGCGCTGCGCGCGGATCTTCTGCGTCGCGGGTGGTCAGTTCCTCCAGCTTCCGGCCAAGCACCTCCCAGAGTTCGATGAGCGACTCGGGGGTCAGGCGGGGCATCAGGTCGTTGATTCCGGACGGCTCCACCCACTCCTGCCCCAGCCGCCCATCGGCGATGTCGGCCTCGTGC
The DNA here is from genome assembly GCF_040611955.1 of Streptomyces sp. NPDC006510. Lineage (NCBI taxonomy): Bacteria > Bacillati > Actinomycetota > Actinomycetes > Kitasatosporales > Streptomycetaceae > Streptomyces > Streptomyces sp. NPDC006510. Next base: position 8,498 of record NZ_JBEXPH010000205.1, read on the forward strand.
CGGGCGAGAGATGCCTCCAGGTGCTCGATCTGGGCGCGGCGCGACAGGCTGACCCAGGCGCGGCTGCCCGGCGCGGCCTCCATTGCCTTGTTGCTCCAGGAGGTCACGGAGTGCACCGCCTGCCAGCGGCGCTCCCGCCCGTCACGGTGCTCGGCCTCGGCGACGAACGCGTACTTCGCCAGCACCCGCAGGTGATAGCTGGTGGAAGCGGATGACTCCCCAGTCCTGACCGCGAGTTCGCTCGCGGTGGCCGGGCCGTCCTGCCGCAGCATCCCGAGCAGCCGGATGCGCAGAGGGTGCGTGAGGGCCTTCAGGGCTGCTGCGTCCCGCTCGGGATCGAGTACGCGTTTCTGCTGTTCGCTGACCATGACGGGAGGGTAGAGCGATCCAGAGACTTTCCAAAAGTATTTTTGCAGAAATTCTTTTGGAAAGTTTGCTGGTAGCCCGTGTCACCGGCACCGCATCGGTGACGGAACTGGACAGCCTTACGCGTCCGCACCTTCCTCGAACGGCTCCTCATCGCCCGCTGTGCGGGGGCCGGGCACGGTGACCGCGGTGAGGTTGAGGCGGGCGGCCATGTCGAGGTTCACCTCGCCGTACGGGCGCACATGGGACCAGAACAGCGGGGTCAAGCCACGCCGATCGGCAGGCGTAAGGAGGTCGTCCCACTCCGGCTCGCCCAGGACGTCCTGGAGCATCAGGGTGTGCACGTAGACCAAGGCCGATTGCAGGATCCGCCGGCACAGCACGAACATCTCCTGCTCGTCGCGCCGGTTCGAGGCCATCTCTCCGACCTTGCCGTAGGCGATCACGGAGTTGGCGCCGTTGGAGGACTCCATGACGTTCAGGCCCTCCTCGATCTCCCGCTGGAGGTCGCGCAGCCGCAGGTAGCGGGCGACGAAGATGGCCTTCTGTGCGCGGCCGACCTCCAGCATCGCCGCGTACGTGGGGTGGGACGCGTTACGGGTGAAGCGCCGAAGGATCGCCTCGGTGGACGCGGTCCGCGTACGGATCGCCGCGGCGCAGTTGATCATCTGGTCGTACTGCTGAGCAATGAGTGCCCAGCGGATCGGGCGGGTCAGCGCCGGAGTCAGCCGCGGGTAGGCGCCCGGTTCGCCGGCCACTGGCCGGTACAGCTTCACTTTGTTGATCCGCTTGATCTTCGGCCTGGAGCTGCTGATGCGCGCCGACGGCGGAGTCCTGAGCGCCGAGTACCTCCTCGACAAAGCCTGGGACGTGCACACCGACCCCTTCACCAACGCGGTCCGCCTCGTGGTGCACACCCTGCGCAAGAAACTCGGCGAACCCCGGCTGGTCCACACCACGATCGGCGCGGGCTACTACATGGGCACCGCATGAGACGGCCCGGACACAGACCGCGCTGGCGCGCGCCGAGGCAGCGGACACTGAGCATCCACGGTCGGCTCTTTCTCGGCTTCGCCACCGCCCTCGGAGTGTGTGCCGCGCTGATGGTCGCGATCATCTACGTCGGAATGCGCTTCCTGCCCACGTACGACTTCAGCACGACCGTCATCGCCCCGGACGCCCCCTTCCGGCCCGCGTCCCCCGCCCCGACCGCAGAGCCCCGCCGCCCGGCCGGCCCCACCCCAGTCCAGGGCCAGAAGATCGATCACCTGGGCAGCATCTCCAGCAAGGAAGACGTCTGGAACACGGTCCTGCTGGTGTCCGCCGGCGGGGTGCTCCTGGTGATGACACTCGGCCTCGGCACCAACTGGCTGCTGTCCAAACGGCTGCTCGCCCCCCTGCACGCCGTCAGCGAGGCCGCAGCCAAGGCGGCGGACGGCAACCTGACGGAACGTATCCATGCCCAAGGCCCCGAGGACGAGCTCAAGCAGCTGGCCGACACCTTCGACACCACGCTGGCCCGCCTGGAGCAGTCCTTCACCGCACACCAGCGGTTCGCCGCCAACGCCTCCCACGAACTGCTCACCCCTCTGGCCACCACCCGGGCCGCCCTCCAGGTCGCCGCCGACGCCCCGACCAGCGAGGAGCTCGCCGAACTCACCCCGCTGCTCCAGGAGACCAACGAACGCAACATCAGCGTCGTACGGGCCCTGCTCGACCTCGCTGCCGCGGACCACGCCCCCTTCGACCCCGACCCGGTGGACCTCGCCGACCTCGCAGAACGGGCCGCCGTCGCTCGCGCTGAGCAAGCGGCGGCGAACGGAGTCCGCCTCACCGTGGACACCGAACCCGACTGCGAGGTCATGGGCAACGCCGCCCTCCTGCGGCAGCTGATCCTCGACCTCCTCGACAACGCCCTCACCCACAACGTCCCCGAAGCGGGCTCGGTCCACCTCGCCGTCATCCAGGACGAGGCGCCTACAGCCGGGGCAGCCTCTGCGGCAGCGGACGCGTGCGGTTGTCCCTCCGGATCCGACTGCTGCTGACGCTCCCGCCCGAGCCCGTATCGGTCGAAGCCACAGTGTGATGGTGACGTCGACCGATACTTGGGCCTCCGATCGATAGATGTCCGGCCGTCACTCACCGGATGGAATCAGTGGGTCAGTGAGGCAGGGTGCCCGGGTCGGTCGCCCAGCCGGTGTCGGCGCGGTCGCTCAGCTCGAACGACAGGGAGCCGCCTCGGCGCACGAACGAGCCGTCCACCCAGGAGGACTCGTGCCTCCTGTCGTCGAGGCTCACCGAGTCCACGTACAGGTTGGTGCGGGATGTCCGGGGAGCGTCGACCGTGATCTCATCCCGGTCTCCGACGCCCGCGATGACGGCGTGCGGGAAGACCGGAGCGCTCAGCAGCAGGTCGGCCGAGCCGGGCGCCTTCGGGTAGATGCCGAGCGCCGCGAAGACGTACCACGCCGACATGGTGCCGAGGTCGTCATTGCCGGGGAGGCCGGCGGGACCCGTCCCGTACACGGTGTCGAGGATCTGGCGGACGGTCTCCTGGGTCTTCCACGGCTTGCCGAGCGCGTTGTACAGCCACGGAGCGTGGATGCCCGGCTCATTGGTGGGGTCGTAGCGCAGCGCGTCGCCACCGCGGATGGACCAGGAGCCGTCGGGCTTGTGGAAGAAGTCGTCCAGGCGGGCCGCTGTCTTGTCGCGTCCGCCCATGGCGGTGGCGAGCCCCTGGACATCCTGCGGCACCATCCACAGATAGGTGGTGGCGCTGCCCTGGGCGAAGCCGAGTTGGGAAGCGGGGTTGAACGGGGTCACCCAGGAACCGTCGGCGTTGCGGGCCTGAATGTAACCGGCCGTCGGGGTGGCTGCGGGGTTGAACACGTTCCGCCAGTAACCGCCGCGCTCGCTCAGCGTCTTGTACTCCTCGTCACGGCCCAACAGCTGGGCCCACTGCGCGAGAGCCGCGTCGGCGACGGAGTCCTCGAGTGTCTCGGCGGCGCCGCCCCAGCAGTGGCACTGATCCTGGGCGGCGTAGCCGGACTTCATGTACTGGGCGAGGTTGGGACGATTACCCTCGCACTGGCCCGGGCAGCCGGCGTCCGACAGCCCGGAGGGGTGCGGCACGGTGGCCTGGCGGTAGAGGGAGTCGAAAGCACCCTGGACGTCGAAGTTGCGCACGCCCATGGCGTAGAACGTCGCCAGGGTGGCCGCCGAGGGATCGCCGGTCATCACGTGGGTGGCGCCGCTGATGTGCACCCAGCGGTCCCAGACCCCGTCGTTCTGCTGCGCGAAGTTGTACAGCGACTGGGCGAAGTCGCCCGCGACGCGCGGTTCGAGCAGGGCGAGGAGCTGCACCTGGGCCCGGTACTGGTCCCAGCCCGAGAAGTTGCTGTACTGCGCCTTCTGGCCGCGTGCGAGCGCGTGGACCTTGCGGTCCATGCCCACATAGGTGCCGTCGCGGTCGCTGATCAGGTTGGGCTGCTGCAGAGCGTGGTAGAGGGCGGTGTAGAAAGCGGTACGGCGGTCCTCGTCGCCCCCGCTGATCTTCACGGACTTCAGCGCACGGTCCCAGGCACCCTTCCCGGCCTTCGCCACGTCCTCGACGCCCGCGGTCGGGGCGATCTCACCGCGCAGGTTCGCCTCCGCACCGGCCAGGGAGACGTACGAGATCCCGATGCGCATGCGGACATCGTTGTCATCCGCCGTGTCGAAGGAGACGTAGCCGCCGGAGCCCCGGCCGGCCCGGGCCGCGCCGGTCAGGTAGCCCTCGCCGCCGTCGGCGCTGGTGGACCCGGGGGAGAGCTGGTCGTCGTGCCAGGTCCCCACGCCGGAGAAGCCGCGGTCGAAGGCGGCGGTGAAGTACAGGCGGTAGTAGCTCTTGCGGTTGTTGTTGGGGGTGCCGCCGTTGGCGCGCCGGCCGCAGAACGCGCCGGTCTCCACCCAGCCGGTGACCTTGTTGTGCGCGGTGTCGATGTCGACGTGGGCGTCCTCGCTGCCGTTCAGGGAATTGGAGACCCGGAACAGCAGGTTGGCGGGCCTGTCCTTGGGGAAGGTGAAGTCGGCCACGCCGGCTCGCTCGCTGACCGCCAGGTCGGTGGTGACACCCGAGTCGAGGCCCACCCGGTAACGGCCCGGATCGGCCGTCTCGTTGGTGTGCGAGAAGTTCGCCGCGTACTTCGCGTCCTTGGTGTCGGCGGTGGGTGAGGAGTCGACAGCGCCGGCGAACGGCATGATGGGCACGTCACCGGCTGCTCCGGGGTGACACCCCGCGCCGTTGACGTGAGTGAGGGAGAAGCCCCGCAGGCGGGTGGTGTTGTAGGAGTATCCGTTGGCGGCGGCGGTGTTGGTTTGGTCGCCCGCGGTGCTGGTGGGCGACCAGGCGATCATCCCGAAAGGCACATTGGCGCCGGGGTAGGTGTTGCCGCCGTTGCTGGTGCCGATGAGCGGGTCCACGTACTCAACGGGGTGAGGAACCGGGGCCGCCGCGGTGGAGTCGGCGATTGCTGCGGGACTTCCCAGGAGCGGGAGGAGCAGCCCTGCCGAGATCACGGCGACGCCGACGGCGGTGGCCGGACGACGGTCCCGTGTTCTCCGGAACTTTTGCATGATGAAGCACTTCCTTTTCGTGCGTACTTGGTATTCCGGGCTGCCCTTGTGGAGTCCAGTTCCCGGAACGATCGTGAAGATAGAAAGGGCGCGCAGGTACGGCAAGGCTCCCGGTGCTACTTCGGATGAATTCGTCGTGAACCGTGGCATGTCGAGGTGCGGGGGGCTCGTTACTGACTTCGGCTGGCTAGGGTGACGTTGGGGTGTCGACGGCCAGGCCGGTGCCGGCTATGAAGCCGTCGAGGGTGTCGGGCCGGTACTGC
>NZ_JBEXPH010000206.1:0-13715 GCF_040611955.1 Streptomyces sp. NPDC006510
CCGGCGTCCGCTCCGAGCGCACCAGATGCGTCGGATGCGACGGGTGTGCGCGCGAGCGGGTGCCCGTGCCGCCCGCGGCCGCCGCGACGACCGGCTCCAGCGCCGGGGCGTCGTCGCCGTCCGGCTGCGGCAGCAGTACGGTCCTGGGCCCTCCGGCCGCGACGGGCACCGAGGGAACGGGGCGGCCGATTCCCCGCAGGATGTCGCGCTGGGCGAAGGTCCAGGCCTCGGCCCGGGTGATCAGCGGCTCGACCCATGGCAGGCCCAGCAGGATCAGCAGCCCCGCGGCCCAGCCCAGCAGGACATCGCTGAGCCAGTGCGTACCGAGATAGACGGTGGTGAGGCCGACGCCCAGCGAGACGATCGCCGACATGGCCGACAGATAGCGCCGGGCTCGTGGCGTGGTGGCCAGATAGGCGAGGATTCCCCAGGTCACGACCGCGTTGGCGGTGTGGCCCGAGGGAAATATATCGCCGCCGGCGAAGAGCTCGGCCGAGCCGATCTGGGTCGCGTAGTGCGGGCCGAGGCGGCCCAGGCCGATCTTGACCGCGCCCACCGTCACATTGAGCAGCAGCAGCGCCGCGGCCAGCGTCAGCAGGGGGCGCAGCGTGTGCTGCCGCCAGGAGCGCCAGCCGAGCCAGCAGGCGACCATGGTGGCGGTGGGTCCGCGCTGGCCGAGCACGATGTAGTAGTCGAGGAAGGCATGGATTTCCGGCCACTGCTGATACGGCCGGAAGAGCATGACCTTCCAGTCCAGGGTCACCAGCCAGGACGAGACCAGCACGGCAATGACGATGGCGAGATAGAACGCCAACGTCCCGCCGAAGAGCGCGATGCGGTGACGGCTCATCCGCGGTGGCTCTATCTTCGGCGGCTCCGGCTCCCGGTCCAGCCGGGCAAAGATGTCGGTACGCACCCAATCGACGTTACAGCGAGTTAGTGCGGGACCAGGTCGATCCGGTCTCTTTGTGATGACGATGTGATGTGGACTATGTCTCAACAGGGTCATGAATTCTGACTCGCGTAAGCATCTCGGCGGGCCTTCGCGCTATTGATTTCGCACGCATTTCGGAAGGGTGTTTGGGCGCGGACAGAAAAGCGCAGGAGGTGCCGGTATGAATTTATTCGGGCCGAGAAGGGGGGAACGGACGGTGCCGGTCCGGTCACCGGCCGCTCTCGGCGCGGGCCCGGCGGGTGCTCCGCGTGGGCGGCCGAGTACCGTCCTGTGCCGGGAGCGGAGGGTGTCCTCGCAGGTCCGGACGGCGGGTCGGGGTGGCGTACGCCACACCCCATGGCGTAACCGGGTATGAGGTGGACCACGTGTGAGGGCCCCGAACTCGCGTACGCTGACGGACCACTCGCCCGTCGATGCCGGGCCATGAGGAGCGGCGAACCGCCGCATCCACGGTTGGCCCGCCGAGTGCGAGGGACCTTTTGGGAGGTACATGCATGTCCGGGACGACCACAGCCCGAATCCGGCTGCGCCCAGCAGCCGACGGTGCCAACCGATGGGTCGTCCTCGTCGTCCTCTGCCTCAGCCTCCTGCTCGTGGCACTCGATGCGACCGTGCTCCACGTCGCCGTACCCGCCCTCACCGAGGATCTGCGGCCCAGTGCGGTCGGTCTGCTCTGGATCGTCGACGCCTACCCGCTGGTCTGTGCCTCGCTGCTGATTCTCTTCGGCACCCTCGGGGACCGGGTCGGCCGCCGTCGCGTCCTGCTGCTCGGGTACGCCCTCTTCGGTGTCGCCTCCGCGATCGCGGCGATGGCCGACAGTCCCGCCGTACTCATCGCGGCGCGTGCCCTGCTCGGCGTCGGCGGCGCGATGATCATGCCGGCCACGCTGTCGATCCTCCGGCAGGTCTTTCCCGACCGGCGTGAACGGGCCGTGGCGATCGGCGTCTGGACCGCGGTCGCCGCCGTGGGCGCCGCCACCGGGCCGGTCATCGGCGGCTTCCTCGTCGAGCACTTCTGGTGGGGATCGGTCTTTCTGATCAACGTCCCGCTGATGGCGCTGGTCCTGCCGGTCGGACGGCTGCTGCTGCCCGAGTCGCGCGGCAGCCACGACGGCCCGTGGGACGTGCTGGGCGCGCTGATGGCCGCGGCCGGAGTGCTCGGGGTGGTCCTCGGGGTCAAGCGGGCGGGTACCGGTGAGGGCGTGCTGAGCCCGGCCACCCTCGCCCCGCTGCTGATCGGAGCGGTACTGCTCGTCGTGTTCGTACGCCGTCAGAAGCGGCGTACGCATCCGCTGATCGACATCGGGATGTTCGCCAGGCCCGCCTTCTCCACCGCGGTGGGCTGCATCGTCCTCGCCATGCTGGCCCTGGTCGGTCTTGAGCTCATAGCCGTGCAGTACCTCCAGCTCGTCCTCGGCCTGAGCCCGCTGCAGACCGGTCTGCGACTGCTTCCGCTCACCTTCGCGGCCATGGCCGCGGGCGCCACCGGCTCGTACACCCTGCGCCGGGTCGGACCGCGCCGGATGGTCGGCTGGGGCTTCGTGCTCACGGCCGTCTCGGTGCTGATCCTGACCGCGATGGGGCAGCACGACCGGCCCGTGCTGCTGACGGCGGCCTTCGTCGCCCTCGGCTTCGGGCTCCAGACCACGCTCTTCGGGGCGTACGAATCCATGCTCAGCGAGGCCCCCGCCGACCGCGCGGGCGGGGCGGCGGCCATCGGTGAGACCTCGTACCAGCTGGGCGCGGGCATGGGGATAGCCCTGCTCGGCAGTGTCATGAACGCCGCCTACGCCCCCGGACTCGCGAAGCTTCCCGAAGTGGGTGTCCCGGCCGGGGCCCGCGCGGCCGCCGCTCACTCGCTGGGCGAGGCGTACCAGGTGGCGGACAGGCTGGGCGGTCCGCTGGGCGCGGTGCTGCGTTCCACGGCGCGCCATTCCTTCATCACGGGGCTGCATGTCACGCTGCTGGTCAGCGCCGCTCTGCTGCTGTTCGGGGCACTGGCCGCGCTGCGGCTGCCGCGGGTGATGGAGTGTCCGGCGCCCGACGAAGCGGAGCGGACCGGCGCGAGCGAGGCGCGGGAACACCGCACACCGCACGAGGCGTCCGTTCCGGGCCGCGCGCAGCGGCCCCTGCCGCGGCCCGCCCGGCGCCGACCCGCCGAGGCGACCGGCTCTGGACGGGCGGCACACTGAGCCGTAACGTCGATGCGACGCCATAACTAACACTGCTAGTTTTAGCATCGCGCGAGCCGCCGGAGGCATCTTCATGTCCACCACCGAGTCCTCGAAGCTCCCACCCTTCGACCCCGCCGACCCGCTCGGCATCGACGATCTGCTCGGTGCCGAGGACCTCGCGATCCGCGAGACCGTCCGCGACTGGGCCGCCGACCGGGTCCTCCCGCACATCGCCGAGTGGTACGAGAACGGCGAACTGCCCGGCATCCGCGAGCTGGCCCGCGAGCTCGGTTCGCTCGGCGCGCTCGGCATGTCCCTCCAGGGCTACGGCTGCGCGGGCGCCACCGCCGTCCAGTACGGTCTGGCCTGCCTGGAGCTCGAAGCGGCGGACTCGGGTATCCGCTCCCTGGTCTCCGTGCAGGGATCGCTCGCCATGTACGCCATCCACCGCTTCGGCTCCGAGGAGCAGCGGCAGCGGTGGCTGCCGGGCATGGCGGCCGGCGAGATCATCGGCTGCTTCGGCCTCACCGAACCGGATCACGGCTCCGACCCGGCCGGGATGCGTACCCATGCCAAGCGTGACGGCGGGGACTGGGTGCTCACCGGCCGCAAGATGTGGATCACCAACGGCTCGGTCGCCGGGGTGGCCGTCGTCTGGGCGCAGACCGACGACGGAATCCGCGGCTTCGTCGTGCCGACCGACACCCCGGGCTTCTCGGCGCCGGAGATCAAGCACAAGTGGTCGCTGCGCGCCTCGGTCACCAGCGAGCTGGTCCTCGACGAGGTGCGGCTGCCCGCCGATGCCGTGCTCCCGGGCGTCACCGGTCTGCGCGGCCCGCTCAGCTGCCTCAGCCATGCCCGCTACGGCATCGTCTGGGGAGCGATGGGTGCGGCCCGCGCCAGCTTCGAGGCGGCCGTGGACTACGCGAGGACGAGGGAGCAGTTCGACCGGCCGATCGGCGGCTTCCAGCTCACCCAGGCCAAGCTCGCGGACATGGCCGTGGAGCTGCACAAGGGAATCCTGCTCGCCCACCATCTGGGCCGGCGGATGGACGCGGGCAGGCTCCGCCCGGAGCAGGTCAGTTTCGGAAAGCTCAACAATGTGCGGGAGGCGATCGACATCTGCCGTACCTCGCGCACGATCCTCGGCGCCAACGGGATCTCGCTGGAGTACCCGGTGATGCGTCATGCGACGAATCTGGAGTCGGTGCTCACCTACGAAGGAACCGTGGAGATGCACCAGCTGGTGCTGGGCAAGGCGCTCACCGGACTCGACGCGTTCCGCTAGCGGGACCGGCGGAGCGTGCCGGGAGAGGCGTGGAACTGCCTGGCGAGCGCCCTGCTCAGCTCTGGTTGAAGAAGCCGTCGGTCGGCCGGCCGGCGGCTTCGGTGACCACCTGGGTGTCGGCCGGGGTCAGCAGGAAGACCCGGGTGGCCACGCGTTCGATCGAGCCGCGCAGTCCGAAGATCAGTCCGGCGGCGAAGTCCACGACGCGCTTCGCGTCGGTGGGATCCATGGCCGTGAGGTTGACGATGACCGGGACGCCGTCCCGGAAGAGCTCTCCGATGGCCCGCGCATCCCGGAAGCTGTCCGGGGTGACGGTGGCGATCCGGCGGCCCGTCTCCTCGGCCGTCTCGGACGCGACCTGCACCCGGGGGTCGGTCACCCAGGCCTGGCCACCGGTCCCGGTCTGCGCGCCCTCGGCGTACTCGTCGTCGTAGTACCGCTCGTCGTTGTCCTCTACGAGGCCCAGCCAGGCACTCGCCTTGCGCACCGATCCCATGGACGCCTCCTCTCACCGCGGTTCCGTGGTGTTCCGCATCTCTTTCGTATCCCTATGGTCGTCCATGATGCGGATCGTGCGCCAAGTGGATAGTCGGCGCGCAGGGGATTCGTGACGGTACTGGCACAGAAGATGTGGCGATTCGTCAGGGTTCCTCCCGCATAAGGAGTCCGAAAGAAAGAAAATATGATGCCCCGGGCCGTACGGGTGACATGAGGGACGTACGGGTGAACGGACCGCTCGATACGATGCACGTCGCGCAGTCGCACGAGCGCGGCGCAAAAGGTGAACGACTCTCGGGGGATCGTCGTGTTCGGAATCGTCAGGCCCTGCACCCATCGCCTGTCCGAGGGGCTCAGGACCGAGTGGATGGCCCATCTCTGCGGGCTCTGCCTCGCACTTCGCTCCGATCACGGGCAATTCGCCAGGACCGTTACGAACTATGACGGTCTGATTGTTTCTGTCCTGACGGAGGCTCAGGCCGAGCGCACCACCGGATGGCGGCGCACGGCCGGGCCCTGCCCGCTGCGCGCCATGCGGACCGCCCCGGTCGCCCGCGGCGAGGGAGCCAGGCTGGCCGCCGCCGTCTCCCTGGTGCTGGCCTCGGCGAAGGTCCGGGACCACGTCGCGGACGGGGACGGCCTGTTGAAGCGCCGCCCGGTCGCCGCCGCCGCGCGCCGGGTCGCCGCGGGCTGGGACCGGGCCGGCGCGCGCACCGGCGCACAGCTCGGCTTCGACACGGCGCTGCTCGTGGACGCCGTCGACCGGCAGACCGGCATCGAGCTGATAGCCGGGCCCGGCACCCCGCTGCTCACGGTCACCGAGCCCACCGAGACCGCCACCGCGGCCGCCTTCGCGCACACCGCGGTGCTCGCGGGCAAGCCGCAGAACGCGGAACTGCTCGCCGAGGCCGGCCGCCTCTTCGGGCGGCTCGCACATCTGCTGGACGCCGTGGAGGACCAGGAAACTGACACCGCGTCGGGCGCCTGGAACCCGCTCACCGCGACCGGCACCTCGCGGGCGGAGGCCCGGCGGCTGTGCGACGACGCGCTGCACGGCGTACGGCTGGCGCTGCGCGACGTGGAATTCACCGACGACAAGCTGGCCCATGTGCTGCTGGTGCACGAACTGCGCCAGTCGGTCGACCGGGCCTTCGGCACCACGGAGTGCTCGCACCAGGCGGGCGGCGTGCTCCTGGACGGAGCCGGCGCCCCGTCGGGCATGCGTCGGACCGGGTCCTTCGGGCCGGCGCCGGGCAATCCGTACGCGCCGAGCCCCGGTGGCCCCGCCGGTCCGCCGCAGCCGCCGCCGGAGCCCCCGCGCGACCGGCGCGGCCTGATCGTGGGCTGCCTGGTGTGGGCGGGGCTGGCCTGCACCTGCCAGATGTGCTGCGGCACGTTCAACGACCCGTGGAGCCATCAGCGCCGCGACGGACTCTGCAGCCGGTGCGACTGCGGCGACGCCTGCGATGCGTGCGACTGCTGCAGCAACTGCGGGGACTGCTGCTCGTGCGACTGCTGCGACTGCGACTGCAGCTGCTGAGCAGGGCACCCGGCCCGCCCGCGAGCAGCTGGTCCGCCCGGTCCGGATCACTTGATCTCGGGCGGCGAGATCTGTGAGGTCCTGATCGCGGATGCGCCGATGCCCCACTTCTTCAGGATCCGGTCGTAGGTGCCGTCCGCCTTGAGGCTGTTCACCGCGGCCCGGAAGGCGGGCGCCAACGGGGTGCCCTTCTTGAAGGCGAAGCCGACGTCGAGGCGCTTGAACTCGTTGAGGAAGCGCACGCCCTCCTGCTGCCGCACCGCGTACCGCAGCCCGTTGATGGTGGACATCACCACATCGCTGCGGCCCTGCTGGAGCGAGGCCCAGGTTGCGCCCTGGTCGCTGTACGTCTTCACGTCGTACGGCTTGCGGCCCGCGTCGGTGCACAGGTGCCGGTTCTCCTCCAGGGTCACCTCGAAGGTGGTGCCCGCACCGGTGCCCACGGTCAGTCCGCAGAGCTGGGTGAGATCGGTGACGTTCTTCAGCTCGCTGTCGTCGCGGACCGCGAAGCCCTGGCCGTCATTGATGTACGTGACGAAGTCGATCGTTCTGCGGCGCTCCTCGGTCACCCCGAAGTTCCCGGTTCCCACGTCGTACTTCCCGCTGTCCAGCGCCGGCAGGATCGCCTCGAAGGAGGCAACTTCGCGGGTGAACCTCAGCCCGAGCTTCCTGGCCACCGCGTCCGCGAAGTCGATGTCCGTACCGGCCACCGTCCTCCCGTCCGCGAGGTAGGTGGCGCCCGGCGGGTTGCTGACGGCGGCGGCGATGGTCAGGGTCCCGGAAGCGCGGACCCCGGCGGGCAGCAGCTTCGCCGCGGCCTCGTCCTTGTGCACCGATGAGACGACAACGGTCGTCGGCACCTTCCCCTTGGCGGCCGCGTTCCCGGCGGCGCCGGCCGGTGCGGCCGCCGGATCGCCGGACCCGCACGCGGTGAGGGCGAGAGTGGCGACGGTGATCAGCGCGAAGGCAGCGGTGTGCCGGGTTCGGGGCATGAGGCGTGGTTCTCCAGAGTCGTCGGCCGTGAGCGGACGCGGCAGGGCAGCGCGCGGCGGCCCCACGGCCGGGGCGAGGAAGGACGGCGGAGCGAGGGGAGGGGAGAACGGTGTTGTGCATGTGAAGGCACGCAGGGAAAAGTGCTCAGGCGCCGCATACGGCGCCGGGCGAAGTCATGGAAGAACGCAGGGGGGTCGGCTCAACAGGAAGAGGACCACACGCGACCGAAGTCGATGTGGGAGCGCTTGACCAGCCACTGCTGCGAATGCATGGCCCCAGTGGAACAGGCATCCGGTGGTCCGTCAACCGAACCGAGACGCACGGCTCACAGTGTGGACGAGCTTGACAACGCGCGGTGAACAGCGCTTACCTCGGAAGCGGACCGGTGCTGAGGGGCCCGGTCCGCGTTGTGTTTTGGCTGAGGGCACGCCCCGTGTTCGATCTCTGCATCCACGGAGCCTTCGCATGTCCGCGCAGACAGATACCCTCCCTCCGCCGCACCCCGCCCCGCTCACCAAGAGCAACGGAACCGACCTGCCCCGGATCGTTCCGGTGCGCCGAACAGGCCAGTGGGCGGCGGCCGTTGCGGTCCTGGCGCTGCTCGCCCTGGCGCTGGACTCCGTCATCCGCAACGACGCCTTCCAGTGGGATGTCGTCGCCGACTACTTCACCACCACCGCGGTCCTGCGCGGCCTCGGTCTCACCCTCTGGCTCACGGCACTGGTCATGGTGCTCGGCTTCGCCCTCGGCACCCTGCTGGCCGTCCTCAGACTCTCCGCCAACCGCGTTCTGCAGGCGGTCGGTTGGGGATACATCTGGCTGTTCAGGTCCACCCCGATCCTGGTCCAGCTGCTGTTCTGGTTCAACATCGGCGCGCTCTACCCGGAGATCCTCGGCGTCCGTACGGTGAACCTCCTCGGCCCCGTCGCGGTCGCCGTCATCGGGCTCACCCTGCACGAGGCCGCGTACGCCGCCGAAGTCGTCCGCGGCGGCATCCTCTCCGTCGAAGGCGGACAGATCGAGGCCGCCCAGTCGCTGGGGCTCGGATTCTGGCGCCGGCTCCGCCGGATCGTCCTCCCGCAGGCGATGCGCTCCATCGTCCCGCCCGCCGGGAACATGCTGATCGGCACCCTCAAGGGCACCTCGATCGTCAGCATCATCGCCGTACAGGACCTGCTGTACTCCGTGCAGCTCGTCTACCACCGCACCTATCAGGTCATCCCGCTGCTGCTGGTCGCCACCATCTGGTACGCCGTGGTCACCTCCCTGCTCGGTGTCGGCCAGCACTACGTCGAGCGCCACTACGCGCGCGGCACGGCGGGTGCCCGATGAGCGGGACACCGGCGCTCGTGGTCATAGGCGCCGGACCGCGCGGCACCGGCCTGATCGAGCGCATCGCCGCCAACGCCCCCGTCCTGTACGGGGACCGCCCGCTGGCCATCCATCTCGTCGACCCGTACCCGCCCGGTGGCGGACGGATCTGGCGGCAGGACCAGTCCCCGCTGCTCTGGATGAACTCCATGGCCGAGGACGTCACGATGTTCACCGACGACACCGTCCAGCAGGAGGGGCCGGTCCGGCCGGGCCCCGCGCTGCACACCTGGGCGGCGGACATCCGGGACGGGCGCGCGACGCTCCCGGACGGGGCGGAAATCGATCCCGAACTCCTCGACGAAATAAAGGCGTTGGAGGGCCCCGACTTTCCGAGCAGACGACTGCAGAGCGTCTATCTGCGCTGGGTGTACGAGCAGGCCGTGGCCACCCTCCCGGAAGGCATCACCGTCCACTGGCACCGGGGCAGCGCCCTGCGGGTCACCGGGCCGCGCGAAGGCCGACAGCGCGTCTGGCTGGAAGGGCGCGACACCCCGCTGCTCGCCGATGCCGTCGCCGTCACCATCGGCCACCTGGAAGCCGAACCCGAGCCGGAACAGATCCGGTTGGCGGACTTCGCGGACCGGCACGGACTCGTCCATCTGCCGCCGGACTTCACCGCCGACACCGACCTCACCGAGGTGCCCGCGGGCGAGCCGGTCATCGTACGGGGCTTCGGGCTCGCCTTCGTCGACCTGATGGTGCTGCTCACCGAGGGCCGCGGCGGACGGTACGAGGACGGCGAGTACGTGCCGTCCGGCCGGGAGCCCGTGCTCCACATCGGATCGCGCCGCGGCGTCCCGTACCACTCCAAGATCGGCTACGCCTGGGAGGGCGAACGGCCGCCACTGCCGCGCTTCCTCGGCCCGGACCGGACCGAGGCGCTGCTGAAGGCGGACGGCCCGGTCGACTTCCGGCGCGATGTGTGGCCACATGTCGACAAAGAGCTCGGCTACGCCCACTACCACCGCCTCTTCACCGCCCACCCCGAGCGCACGCGGGGCGACTGGGCCGGCTTCGAGGCGAAGTACGCCGCCGCGGACCCGGCAGGACCCGAACTGGCCGCCCTCGTCGCCGCCGCCGTTCCCGACCCGGCGGACCGGCTCGACCTCGAAGCGCTCGACCACCCCCTGGACGGGGTGCGCTACCCCTCGTACGACGCACTCCAGGCGGGGCTGCGCGGCTACATCACCGCAGACCTGGAACGCCGCCACGACCCCGCCCACAGCCCGGACCTCGCCGTCTTCCTCGGACTGCTGTCCGCCTACGGGCAGTTGATCCGGCTCGGCGACATCGGCGGCTGGTGGCACGGCTTCTTCAGCTATCTCGCCTCCGGCCCGCCCGGACCCCGGCTGCACCAGCTCCTCGCGCTCTCCCGGGCCGGTGTCGTCCGCTTCCTCGGCGCCGGAATGACCGTCGAGGCAGATGAGCGGCGGGGCCTGTTCCTGGCCGGCAGCGCCACCGTGCCGGGGCAGCGGATAGCGGCCCGCGCCCTGGTCGAGGCCCGGCTGCCGGACCCCACGCTGGAACGCACCCGCAGCCGGCTGCTCCAGGAGCTGTACGAGGACGGGGCCGCCGCCACCGCCACCGGGCTGCTCCCGGTCGCCCCCGACAGCGGCCGGATCCTGGGCCGGGACGGCCGCCCGCACCCGCGCCGCTTCGCGCTCGGCCCGTTCACCACCGCCCGCGCCGGCGGAGCGTTCACCCGGCCGCGCACCGGCGGTCCGGCCTTCCGGCAGAACGACGCCACCGCCCGTACGGCGCTCGTGTTCCTCCGGGACCTCGCCTGTAGCGACGGCTGACCGCGACTCCGCGCCCGCCCCCCGCCCCACCCTCGTACACCGCAGCCCAAGGACCCCTCATGTCCCTCACCAGCGATCCACCCATCGACAAGGCGACCGGACCGCGCACCGCCGCCCCCGCGGCCACCGACCACGACACGCTCACCGTCGTCCCCGTGCGCCACCCCTGGCGCTGGGCCGCCGTCGCCGCCGCCGCCGTCGTACTCGCCCAGTTCCTGCACGGCCTGGTCACCAACCCCGGCTGGGAGTGGGACGTCTTCGTCCAGTTCTTCACCGCCGGGACCATCCTCAAGGCCGTCTGGGTCACCCTCCAACTGACCCTGTACGGCACGGTCCTCGGCTTCGCGCTGGGCATCGTGCTCGCCTTCATGCGGCTGTCGGACAGCCCGTTCCTCAGCGCGGTCGCCCACGCCTACATCTGGGCGTTCCGCTCGATCCCGCTCATCGTCCAGCTGCTCTTCTGGTTCAACCTCGCCTATCTCTACAAGGAGTTGCAGTTCGGCATCCCGTTCGGGCCCGGCTTCTTCTCCTTCGACACGATGAACCTGGTCGGCGCGATGAGCGCGGCCGTTCTCGGGCTGGCGCTGCACCAGGCCGCCTACGCGGCGGAGATCGTCCGCGGCGGCGTACTCGCCGTGGACGGCGGTCAGTCGGAGGCCGCCGCGGCGCTCGGCATCCCCCGGCACCGGCAGCTGCGCCGGATCGTGCTCCCGCAGGCGATGCGCTCCATCCTGCCGAACGCGGCCAACGAGATCATCTCGCTCTTCAAGGGCACCTCGATCGTCTCCGTGATGGCGATCGGCGAGCTCTTCTACCAGGTCCAGGTCGTCTACGGACGCAACGGCAGGGTCGTGCCCCTGCTGATGGTCGCGACGGTCTGGTACATCCTCCTGACCACCGTGCTCTCCGTCCTCCAGCACTACGTCGAACGTCACTACGCCAGGGGGGCCGCGCGATGAGCCGCACCACCACCGACACCACCCCGACCCCGGACGCCATGGTCGAGGTCCGCTCCGTCCACAAGAGCTTCGGCAGCCTCGAAGTGCTGCGTGGCATCGATCTGTCCGTGCGCACCGGAGAGGTCGCCGTGGTCCTCGGCCCGTCCGGCTCCGGCAAGTCCACCCTCCTGCGCACCATCAACCACCTGGAGAAGGTCGACAACGGCTGGATCAGCGTCGACGGCACCCTGGTCGGCTACCGCAGGGACGGCAACAAGCTGTACGAGCTCCGCGAGCGCGAGGTGCTGCGCCAGCGCACCCGGATCGGCTTCGTCTTCCAGAACTTCAATCTCTTCCCGCACCTGACCGTGCTGGAGAACATCGTCGAGGCCCCGGTCGCCGCCCTCGGCCGCCCGAAGAAGGAAGCCGTCGCCGCCGCGGAGAAGCTGCTCGCCCGGGTCGGGCTCGCCGACAGGGCGGCGGCCTACCCCAAGCAGCTCTCCGGAGGACAGCAGCAACGGGTCGCCATCGCCCGAGCGCTGGCCCTCGAACCGAAGCTGCTGCTCTTCGACGAGCCGACCTCGGCGCTCGACCCCGAGCTGGTCGGGGAAGTGCTCGACGTCATCAAGGATCTGGCACTCCAGGGCACCACCATGATCGTCGTCACGCACGAGATCGGCTTCGCCCGCGAGGTCGCCGACACCGTCGTCTTCATGGACGAGGGACGGATCGTCGAGCAGGGCGCCCCCGGCGACGTACTCGACCGTCCGCGGCACGAACGCACCCGCGCCTTTCTGTCCAAGGTCCTGTGATCCCGCCCATGTTCTCTCCGAGGAGTACCCCCGTGTCCGTCCGCCGCACCCTGTCCGCCGCGCTCGCCACCCTCACCGCCGCAGGACTGCTCACCGCCTGCGGTACCGGTGACGCCGCGACCGGCGAGGTGAAGCCGAAGGGGCAGCGGGGCGCCGGCATCAACATCGGCCCCGACCAGCACCGGATCAGGGGGAAGAAGGACGACGCCATCGCGGCGAAGGTGCCCGCGGCGATCCGTGAGCGGGGCACGCTGCGGCTGGGCGCCGGCGCCGACTCCTCGCCACCGCTCGGTTTCTACGCGACCGACGACAGGACCAGGATCGGCTCCGAGATCGACCTGGCGACCCTGATCGCCGACACGCTCGGTCTGAAGCCGCAGTTCGAGCAGGTCTCCTGGGAGAACCTCTTCGTCGGCCTGGACAGCTCCAAGTTCGACGGCGTGCTCTCCAACGTCACGGTCACCGAGGAGCGCAAGGAGAAGTACGACTTCGCGACCTACCGGCTCGACAACATCGCCTTCGAGGCCAGGAAGGGATCCGGCTGGAAGGTGAGGGAGCCGAAGGACGTGGCGGGGCGGACGATCGCCGTCTCGTCCGGGACCAACCAGGAGAAGATCCTCGTCGACTGGAGCGAGGAGAACGTCAGGGCCGGGCGCAAGCCGGTCGACATCAAGTACTTCCAGAAGGACACCGACTACTACCTGGCCCTCCAGTCCGGCCGGATCGACGCCTATCTCGGCCCCAGTCCGTCCGCCAACTACCACGTCGCGTCGGCCGGCCGGTCCGAGATCGTCGGCACGCTGTCCGGCGCGGGCGACGGGCTCCAGGGCAAGATCGCCGCCACCACGAAGAAGGGCAGCGGCCTGGTCGAGGCGTACGCGGCCGCCATCGACCACATCGTGCGGGACGGTTCGTACGCCAAGGTACTGAAGCGCTGGGGGCTCACCGACGAGGCCGTCACGAAGTCCGAGATCAACCCGCCCGGCCTGCCCGAGCCCGGGAACTGAGCGCGCGAGAGCCACGCGAAAGTCCTGAGAACCGCGAGAGCCCGAGAGAGTCCTGAGAACCGCGAGCCCGAGAGCTCCGAGAGCCCGAGAGAGCCCTGAGAGGTCCCACCCATGCCTGCCACCGCACCCCTCCACCTGGCCGCCGAGATCGGCGGTCCGCCCCGCTACGACCCCGGGCACTACACCGGCCTCGCCCGGCTCGCCGAGCGCGGCGCCCTCGACTTCGTCACGCTCGGCGACTCCTTCGCCAGACCCGGCCCCGACGCGCTCGCGGTGCTCTCCCGGGTCGCGCCCGCCACCGCCCGGATCGGTCTGGTGCCCACCGTCACCACCACCC
>NZ_JBEXPH010000207.1:0-13639 GCF_040611955.1 Streptomyces sp. NPDC006510
CTCGCCTTCCGCCGCAGAGCTCCTTGTATCCGTCGTCCCGGGCCGACCTGTCACCGCAAAATGACTGGTCAGTAGCATGACGCGCTACGCCCCTTCTCGACACGATGCGCCCTGGTCGGCGGACGCGGTGGCCGCCTCACGGACAGCATTGTCATAGCCGTGCTGTACAACGCTGAACGACAGAGACCGATGCCGGCCCGCTCCTCGGGCAGCCGGGTGCGGCACGCGGTCGCGGCGTTCGCTGCAAGGGGAATCGCGGTGGCTGAGTCTTACGACGGACCGGCAGGGCGCGCGGAAAATGTACCGTTCGTCAGCAGATACGCCGAGCTCGGCCGACTGGACGCGGTCCTGAGCCGGAAGGAAGCCGGCGGTCCCGCCGTCGTCGACATCACCGGTGAGGCCAGCATGGGCAAGAGCCGGCTGCTGGCGGAGTTCACCACGCTGGCCCGCCGCCGCGGTGTGCTGCCCCGGACCGGATGGACGGCGGCACCCCCTTCGTGGAGTTCCTGCGCAAAATGCTCGAACGCGCCCGGCAGGAGCTTCCGTTCCCCAACGGGACATGACCGGGACGCGGCGCCCTGTGCCGACCGATCGTTCTTCCCGTACAGGCCCCAGTCCCTCCCCGGTCCCGACCTCGGCCCATGGGGCCGAGTACATGGGGATTCCCCTACTACGTCCCACCTTGTGTACAGGTGGTCAATGACCGCGGCCTTCAGTCATCGCGGCCGGCCACGGGAGAAATGCTTTCGCCGTGAGGACCTGGCCCCGGCATGATTCCCACCATGCACGAAGACAAGGACCATCGCGGGCGAATGCGGTACACGCTGTCTGAGACGGAACACGGGCAGGCCTGGGGCGTTTGTGCCGAGGCGAAAGGGCTGTTCGGGGAACCTCAGCGCGGGACCTATGAGCTTTTCGGCTGGGTTCCGCAAGCAGAAGTGAGCGGCTGGGTCGGCAACAGAGTGTGGCTGGTGCCGGATGACGATCCACTCGAACCCTGGCTGCTGCAGGACGCGGAGACCCTGGGGCAGGTCCTTGGGACAGATAGTCTCGTACTCACTGGTCTGGACGACTACGAAGGTCCACCTGAGGGACACAGGGGGCGCGTTCGGGTGCATGACGGGCGCCGCTGGCTGGGCTCCTGCCGGGAATTCACCCGCATCCTGCCGCCCAAGCAGTCGGCGCCCCCGCTCGTCCTGAAGGGACTTGCCTTTGGTGATCAGTTACGGACGGCACTGATGAAAGGCACGATCCGAGAGGCGGTGGATCTGGGGCAAGCGGCCCTCGAGATACGGGACGATCTGGGCGAGCCGCTTACCGAACGACCGCTGCGGGCCAGAGTCCTCAACTGGTGGCGAAACGCATACGGGAGGAGTCTGATCGACCTGAAGCTCGACGGAGAGTTCTTCACGCCCGTTCCGCAATACGCGCGGCCCATCTGGGAACGATGGCTCGCTGGTCCGCCGGACAACCAGGGTGTCTGGGCCGGCCTCGACACCCGGCGCCGCTGGGCATGGCTCGACCTCGTCCGGGAGCGGGCCTGCCGACGCGCCCACCGCGATCGGCCGGCTGGTTACGCCTATGAACTGGACGGTCAGCACATCACCGACGAACCGGGCCTCTACCTGGCGCTCGGCGAGGCGGTGAACGGGCCGGGTGGCTACTTCGGCGGCTGCCTCGCAGCCCTTGACGACTGCCTGGGCGGGACCTTCGGCTACACCGCACCCGCCACTTTGATCTGGCGGAACGCCGCGACCGCACACGCACACCTGTCCCACACTCTGACACCGGACGGCGAGCCCTACGACCTCTTCGCCGAGGTCCTCAAGGCGCTGGCCGAGGGCGGCATGCACGTCACCCTGGCGTGAGTAGCGGGTCAGCCGCCGAACATCGGCCACGACGACACCTGTGGCCATGGCTTCGGCTTCGCTGACCCGGCTGTGGAACGTCAACACCTTGCGCAGGTTTTCCTGGGCGGCCGCGGTTACGAGCCCGGTCTGCAGCGCCGCGAGCCGCGCCCCGCGTGCAGCGTCCGACCCGTACCCAGCCTCCTGGCGCAGCTGATGGAACTCGGGGTCGTTGATGTCCGCGCTCGGTTTTTGTGGGTAGTGGTCAGGGTGTTGAGCTGGGATGTTCAGATAGCTGGTTCGGGCCGGGGCGGGGATGTTCGGGTGTCTTTGACGGGTTGATGGCCTGTGAGCTGGGGTTTGCTGGCGGGGGTCACTTCTGTTGGGTGTTGCTCATATGTACTGGGCCGCTCAAGGGGTGTGGTGGGCGGGCCGAGCCCGATGGTGTGCAAGAGGGTCTGATGGTCGGGGTGGAGGGCCTGCCAGTTGCGGTGCTGGGTGCTGATCCACCGGCGTAGCGGTGGGTGCGTGGCCGTTCAGGAGACGGATTCGGGTGTACATCCGCTGCCAGCTGATGTGCCAGGACGGGTTCCAGTAGGGGTCGAGCGAGGCCAGTGCTTCTTCATGGGGCCAGGGCAGGCCCGTGCGCCGGACGTGGGCGAGCGCGCGTTTGCGTTGTGTGTACAGCCACCAGCCCAGGGGGAAGCCGTCGTGATGGGTATGGAAGTCGGCGCTGCCCAGGCCGTGGTGGGCCGCGGAGTAGGAACGGGCGTAGGGCAGGCCCGCGTTCAGGGACGAGGGGACAGCGTTTGGCTGTGGTCTGGGCGCCGGGGCGTTCGGCGGTGCGGGGGACAGGGGCGCGGGGCGCAGTGCGTGGGCGTCGTCGGCGGTGATGCCGAGCCGGGCGAGGAGCGTGTGTTGTTCCGTGTGGAGGGCGTTGTAGGCGACGCACTGCGTGAACAGCCATTTTGCAGCTGGTCGTGGCAGGTCCTTGAACCCGGTACGGGTGTCGATGGGCAGGCCCGCGGTGGCGGTTTCGACGCTGCGGTAGTCCCGCTGCCACCGGATGTCCCATGGAGGGTTCCAGTACGGGTCGAGGGCGTGCAGCGCCTGGGCGCGGTCGGCAGGCAGCCTGTTCGAAGCTGCTCGCTGACGCTGCTGGCTGAGCCAGGGGCCCAGCCGGTGGCCGTTGTGGAGGGCGTTTGCGGGTGCGGCGAGGTGGCCGTGCTGGGCGGCGTACGCGCGGGCGTGGGCGAGATTGCGGTTGAAGGTGTCCTGCTGGGTGACGCGGCGGGGCCGTGCGGTGCGGGCGTTTTCGGGGTGGATCCCGATCCGGGCCAGGCGTTGTCGCTGTTCGGGGTGGAGCCGGTCGTAGGCGGTGCACTGCTGGTACAGCCACTGCCCGGTCCAGTCCGGTGTGCCGGGGAATCCCTGCTGGGGGCTCAGACGCAGGCCGCCGGTCACGAGCGCGAGGGCGTTGCGGTAGCTGGCCTGCCAGGCTGTGGGCCAGGGCGGGTTCCACCAGGGATCGATGGCCGAGAGGAGAGGACCGGCGGGCCAGGGCGAGGTGAACTTGGCTCTGTGGCGGTCGGCTTGGCTTCGCTGGCGTGTCAGCCAGGCCCCCAGCGCGAACCCTTCGTGCCGGTGTGCGGGGGGCACATCGAGATGGCCGTGGAGGGATGCGTAAGAGCGTGCGTAGTGAAGTCCCGTCTCCAGGCTGGGTTTTTCCGTGTCAGGGTCGGGACGCGCTGTGGCCGCGCGCTGCTTTGTGAGGCCGATCGCGGCGAGCTGTCGGCGCTGTCCGGCAGCCAGGCTCGGGTAAGTGACGCACTGGGTGTACAGCCACTGGCCGAGTTCGTCGTCCAGAGCGGAGAAGGCGCCGGCCGGGTCGAGTGGGTGTCCGGCGTGGACCTGAGTACGGACGGTGTAGTAGCTGCACTGCCAGCCGGACGACCAGGGCGGGGCCCACCACGGGTCCATCGCGTTCAGCTGCTGTGCCACGTCGGCCTCCAGCCGTCCGTTCCTGGCCTGTACCCGGAGGTTGGCGAGTGCCTGTCCGACGGCGAAGCCGTCCTGCATGTCGCCGGCGAGAGCGCACAGATGCCCGTGCTGTGCGTAGTAGGCGCGGGCCTGGTCGAGCCGGTGGGCGCTGAGCTCGGCCAGGTTGCGTCGTCTCGGCTGCGCCCGGCCGGCGGCTTCGGCACCGATTCCGATCATGGCCAGCAGCCGGCGCTGCTGGGGGTGGAGGCGGTCGTAGTGCTGGCACTGCCGGTACAGCCAGCTGCCCAGCGCCGTGCTGGTGCCGGGGAAGCCCTGGACGGGGTCGAGGTTGTTTCCCGCCTTCATGACTTCGCGTGCGCGCAGGTAGTGGCGCTGCCACCGGGTGCCCCACGGCGGATTCCACCACGGATCGAGGCCGGCGAGGGCTTTGCTGCGTGCGGGGGAGAGCTGGGGGCCGGTGGCGCGCTGGTTGGCCAGCCACAGGCCGAGCTGGAACCCTTCGCGCCGGTGCCGGTAGGGAATGCACAGATGCCCGTGCTCGGCGGCGTACGCCCGGGCGAGGCCGAGACCGCGGGCGAACCCCTGGGCGCTGCTGCCGCCGATCGGTTCGGTCTCTGGTTCCGGGGATGCGGGGGAGGAGTGCGGCAGGGTGCTGCACACTGCCTGCGGTGTCAGGGGGCGGTGTGCGGGAGCGACCCACCACATGGTGCGGGCTTTCGGGTTCTCTCCGGCGCGTGAGCGCCAGCAGGCCTGCAGCCATCCGGTGAACGGCCCGTCGGTGACGTCGGCGAGAACACCGGCGAGCCAGGGACGCTCAAGGCGCTGCGCTGCCTCGCGAAGGAACAGCGGAACGTCTCCCGGCACATGAGGGCGGTGGCCGCGGGCCTCAGCCAGCAGTCGCTGCTGCCAGAACCTGCTGGCCAGCAGACGGGCGAGAGCTACCGTATCGGGATAGGCGACCGCGTCCCGGACAGCGGAGAGCTCCGCCGGAACCCCGGGATTGGTCCGCGCCAGTGCCTCCAGCCGCCGCGGCCAGATCGTTTCCTGCGGCCAGGAAGCGGCCCACCAGGAAGCAGTGACAGCCTGCGCGACCCGGAACGCTTCGGCCGCCTCGCTCCGGCCGCGCAGCAGGGCCAGGTGCCGGCCCCGGGCCTGCACCGTGTCCGGCACCCCGGCCAGGCGGAGCCGTCCCATGCCCTCGGGGACGCCGTGGCCGGATGCCGTGGCACAGAGCCATGTCAGGTGACGGGCACAGATCTGCTGGTGCGCCTGCGTGTATCTGCGGGCCGGTTCCGGGCGGTCGGCACGTACGGCGGTGCACCCCGGACAGGGCTGCGTGGTGGGTGCGAAGGAGGCGACGCGGAAGAAGGTGGCAGCAGGTCCTGAGTCGTAATGCCCCTTGGGCTCCAGCTGCGACCAGGCGGGCAGCGCCCGCTCCAGATGTTTCGCCGGCACACCGGACAGAGCGGCGAAGCACTGCCGGGCCTGGGCGTTGAAGTACACCTCGCCGTCCGGTGCCAGAGAGGACATGGGCGGCCGGTTGCGGAAGGCGAAGAACTCCGCGATCAGGTCACGGGCCGAAAGCCCCATACGGCCTGCCAGGCGCCCGACGAACGACAGCGTGGTCTCCCTGTTCAGCGGCCGCACGCCCACGACGCACTGCGCGGAGGGGAAGAGCAGCGAGGACGGCGGGCGCGCCGATGGTGCGGTCACGGACATGGCCTGCGGACTCCTTGAACGGGTACTGCCGCTCGCGCGCACGGGAGTGCTCTTTTGCCGTGCCGAGGGTGTGGACGGTGACGGTTCTAGCGTGCTGCCCGGGTGCGTTTGGCAGTTCGGGGACCGGGGACGGGAAGGGGCGGTGCGAGCAGCTGCTGCTCTGCCCGGATGTCCAGCTCGATTTCCGCCAGGAGGCTCTTCGTGATGCTTTCCGTGCCGTCCAGGATGGCCGTCACGGCGGCTTCACGCAGCAGATGGGACAGGCTGCCGATCACTCCCGCAGTACGCCGGTGCAGATAGGCGGCCTGCCGGGCCAGCGTTCCCGCCCGGTGGCCGCGCAGCCGCAGGGCGTTCTCCAGTCCTGCGACCACTTCCCCCCAGGCCTGGCGCTGGGCTGTTGTCCCGTACGGCAGCGGATCGTTGTGCAGCAGCTTGAAACGCCCGGCCAGTTGCTGCCCGCGAGGCCCGGTCAGCAGCGGCGATTCGTGGACCTCGACACCGGCATAGACGAACGTGGCCGCGATCCGCTCGCCCAGGTGCTTGATCTGGTCCGAGGTCTCCGCACCCGAGCGCGTACGGGTATCGAGCAAGTGAATGTCGTCGACCAGAACCAGCTGCGTACGCAGCTCGCACAGCGCCGCGCAGACGGAGTCGGTGATACCCGCCTGGTTCGTGCGCTGCAGCACAGGAATGCCCAGGAACCGGGCGAACTCACTGACCAGCATCTTGGGAGTCGACGCCGGCGGCACGGACACGAAGGCCACCGGCAGCCGGTCCTGCACACCGGGATGCCTGCGCCGGTCGGCCAGCTCGAAGATCCGGCCCAGCTCCATAAGGGTGGTCGTCTTGCCGGTGCTCGGCGGCCCCGACACGACCAGCCCGCGCCGGGCAGTGCCGTGCTGGCGGCGGTTGATCAGCAGCATCCGCTGCAACTGCGTGGAGACTTTCTCCATGGCGGGCGTGGAGACCACCACGAACCGCGAGTGATAGTCCAGCCGCTGCTCCCGGTCCCAGCAGGAGTCATCGACTTCCGGGGTCGCCGGGGCGCTGTCCACGTACTGCTGCCAGCCTTCCCAGGTGCTGACCGGAGCGAAGCCCCCGCCGCTGCCCGTCACCTTGTCCTCTACAGCCATTGACCGGCCTCCGCATAAGGGTCGAGCAGGCGGGAACCGCGGGCCTGGAAGGCACCGGAGGGCATGTCGTCGCCCTCCTCCTCGGCTTCGTCGAAGCCGTCCAGACTCCTTGGCACATCGTCTGGCCCGTCGCCGTCCGGCCACCACGCCTCACTACCGTCCGACGCCGCAGCTGCCGCAGCCGAAGTCTCCTCCACAACAGCGTCGGCCCGGTCGACAGGAGCGACAGAGGCCGCGGCCAGGGCACGCGCAGCCACAGTGCGCTCGCGGCGGGTGCCCTGGCCCGCACCCGCACGCCGAAGGAGCTTGTCCAGCGCACGGGCCAGGGCGAGTTCGTGCCCGTCGCGATCCGAGGTACGGGCCACCGCCCTGCAGACATGCCGCCAGGTGTAATCGGTGAACGGCAGACTCACCTCAGTGGCATGAATCCACGGCACTTGCACGAACCCGTCCGGGAGCCGCACCCAGATCCGTTCCGGCGCGTAGGGGTTGTAATGAACCTCCCAGCGGTCACCCCGGGCAGAACAGCCGGACCTGCGGCGCCGGTGCCCGTTGAGCGCCTCGCTGTCGTACGTGCGGTATCCGAACCGGATCCCGTAGTCGTTGATGACCTGCCACCTCGCCGGCAGCAGCTCGACATGGTCCTGCGGCGTCAGCGTCACCGGCACGTAACCGGTGACGCCGATCAGCGCAGCCCACATCTCGATGGGCGACAGCTCCAGATGCGGCAGCAAGGGGTGGCGCAGCGCCTCATGCTTACGCGGATGCCACCCCGCCACCAGCCACTCGTCGAACAACTCCTGCAACTGCGGCAGCGTCCAGCAGGCCTCGTCCTCCACCCGCCGCCCACGCTCGGCGGTATTCGATCCGGTGTAGCCGGCCACGTACTGGCTGAACTGCTGATTGACCGACTTGAACGTGCGCTCCACCTGTCCCTTCGCCGGCCCGTTCGCCGGCGGCACGGGCTGCAACGACACCCCTAAACTCCCGCACGCCGCCAGGAACGAGGAGGACACGAACACCTTGCCCTGGTCCACGACCACCGTGTCCGGAACGATGACAGGTCTGGCCGCAGCGCCCTCCAACCGCTCGTCCAGGGTGAGCAGCCGCTCATAGGGGACCACCGACCGCTGCAGAGCCAGCGCGGCATCCCAGCCCGGATGCATCCGCTCCGGCGCCACCATCTCCGCCAGCAAAAC
Source organism: Streptomyces sp. NPDC006510 (assembly GCF_040611955.1). Classification (NCBI taxonomy): domain Bacteria; kingdom Bacillati; phylum Actinomycetota; class Actinomycetes; order Kitasatosporales; family Streptomycetaceae; genus Streptomyces; species Streptomyces sp. NPDC006510. The sequence goes on from NZ_JBEXPH010000207.1 coordinate 7,900, forward strand.
CGCCGCATCCACCGCACTGGTACCCGCAGGCCGCAGTACCGCCGCACAAATACTTCGCGTCGCCACATCCAGCGCGAGCGTCAACTCAGGACGGCCCACCACTCCGTTGGCCAGCACCACCATCACGTCCAGCGGCGTGCTGTCCATCATCACCAGCTCTCCCGGCCGCAGCACCACCGCCGGCACGAACGGCGCCTCTGGCCTCGACGCATGCCAGCGCCGCTGCGCCGCCGTACCGAGCAGGCCCTGCCCATCTGCCAGCGCGTGCACCAGCCGGTTGAACGTCGACGGCGCAGGAACCACCACCGCCTGGCCGTACTCCTCCTCCACGGCCCACCGCACCAGATCCCGCAGACGCGTCAACGTCCCGGTCGAACGACCCCGATGCTCCTCCAGCACAGCCAGGATCACAGCGACAACCCGCGGATCGGCCCTGCCCACAGGAGACTTCGGCCGGGACCGGCGCTGATCCACCAGCCCCCACACGCCCCCCTCCCGGTAACGGACCCGCATCCGACGCACCGTCGACACACTCACCGCCTGCCCCGCCGCCCTCAGCTCCCGCACCTTGGCAGCCTCCCGCTGCGCCACCGTGTTCACCGCCGGGTCGTACTGCGGACGCGCCACACCACCCGGCCCGCACACGCCCTCTTCCACCTCCCGGATATGCTGCTCCCAGGCAAGAGCCTGCTCCCGCACACCCTCGGGAAGCGTCGCGAGCCGCGCGAACGGCGGCACCTGTGCCCGCCGGCTGCTGCCAATGACCTCGAGACCCGGATCGGTGAACAGATGGGAGACAAGCACCGTGACGACGGAACCGGCATCGTCGACGAGCCGGGCCTGTGCCCCCGCCAGCGCCGCCACAGTCCAGGCGTGCCCCTCCCACCGGATCTTCCCTCCGACAGCGAGCACAGGCCCTGTCATGCCACCGTCCCGTCAGCGTCGGCCGTGCTCGCGAGGACCCGTTCATGCAGCGGACGGTCCAACGGCGCGTGCAGAACTCCGGTCCACAGCGCATGGAAGACCACAGGCCACATCGCCAGAGGGTCTCCCAGTTGCCGGACGCCGTCGGCCAGCGGGCGCGGGCGGCCGAAACAGGCGGCAACCGCCTCCAGGTCTTCGGGGCTGCCGTTGCGAGGGTGGCGGTACCCGGCCAGCCACCGCACGTTGGCCGCAAGAACAGGATCCGGCGGACGGGCGACCCGGTACCGCCACCCCACCGCCCGGACAGCAGCGGCGACCCCGGTAGCCACCGAGCTGAGCCGCCGGGAGAGCCCGGCCCCACCCACGCAGTCGACCAGCATCCCTTCACTACTGCGGAGCCGGACCATCAAATGGGGCACATGAACAACCAGCGCACCCTCCCCATCCACCCACCTCAGCTCCACAGGACTGCAGGCCACCGCCGCCACCCGCGGATCCTGGTCCAGAAGCATCACCTGGGTCCGCATCGCCCCGAATCCGTAATGCACCAACCGGCCGGTGCTCGCCGACCACCACCAGCCCGGCGCCACCCGGCGGCCCGCACGCACAGGAAAATCCCGCATCGGCAAAAGGCCTTCCAACGCAACCTCCTGCGCCACCCGTGCCCATGGCCAACGCCGCCACTGTCCGGCCGCATCGATGAAGCACGCCTCGCCCGGCGCCGAAGGCAATGACTCCGCCTGGCTCTCACCCTCTTGTTCCACCACACAGGACAGCCAAGTGCACCCCCGGCCTCTCGGGGCGCCAACCCCGCTTTGCTACCCCAACGGGTGACCTCGTCGCCTCTTGCTCCGCCTGACCAGCAAACATGGCTGCTCGGCCCCACCGCACGCCAGGGCACGCGCCACTGCTCCCGGGGCAGCCCGGGGCTTCCAGAGTCCGGGCCCCGACCTCATGCGACTGCATCCAACAAAGACACAGAGGGATGTTCCAGACAGCAGAGAGAAGAGGCTGCCAGGCTTGTCGGCACGCGCCACCATGTGTGTGGGCAGAGCTGTACCGAGCGCATGGAGCCCGAGAAAAGCAAGCCGGAAGTAGCTACGCCCCGGTCGGCGCACGGTGTCGCCGGCCGTGGAGTCGGGAAGCCGCTGCCCGAGTTCGACGCGGCCGCGTTCGGCCCGTGTTGTGCTGCACTTCACAGTGCGTGCACCTCTGAACTTTTGAGAGGCAATCAGTTTCGCCAGTCCTGGTTCCACAGGCGCAACGCTCAGTGAACCTTAGAAACTGCGGCAGACAATGGCAGACAATGGCAGACATCGAAGGAATTGCCGCGCAACTTCCTAAGTATCGAAGAAAACCACTGCTGGGATCGCCTATGGTTCTCATGTCGGTGCGCCGCCACCCCGGTCAACTACCAGGAAGCCCGGGGCGGCAGGGCACCGGCAGCCCATCTCGTTGTCGACACAAGGAGTAAAAGGCTTATGGAGCAGTCTACGGGGACGGGTCCTGACCCGCGTTGGCGCTGGATGAAGGAACTGGCCTGGCGGGCGGCCCTGGGCGCGGCTTACGCGGCCGGCTGCCTGGCCATGACCGAGATCGGGAGTGTCCTCATCATTCCGTGACGTAATGAGGGGCGGGTGCCCCTACCCGCCCCTCGGGCACCCGCCTTACCAGCGCATACCGAGAGCATCCAGATCCCCACGGCGTTGTTCGGTGAGTTTGTCGGCGCGTTTGCGGACGTTGTCGAGCCATGTGCCGAGCTTGACCACCACAGGCCCCTCAGCACCGTCCTGATGGCCTGCCGGGCGGTTCTCCATCTCCAGGTGTTCGGCGTGCTTGCGGGGTACGCGTAGATGCCCCTCACGCGCGTGGTACTGCTGTGCCGCACGCAGGTTGAGGGCCCACATGTCGTCCTGCGTCCGTTTCACCGGCCGCTCTGCTTCCTGGGCGGGTTCGATTCCGAGGACGTTTTCCAGGAGCCATTGCTGTGGGGGAAGGAGCTGTTCCTGCCCGTGCCGCTGCGCCGTCACCCAGCGTCCGAGGTCTTCGCCCTGCACGATCACTTTGCCGGCCGCTACCGGCAGGGCCCCGCCGTTCTGGAGGAGGTTCTGGACGAGGCGGAAGCAGCGTTGCCACCCGGTGTCCCATGCCGGGCACCATCCCGGGTCGATCTCTTCCAGTGCTGCGCGCCGTGCCTCGGTCAGCGCGCCCGCGCTGGATTCGACGGGGAGACCGGCCCCCCGCCGCTGTACGACTGTGTCTGCTGCCCGGGCGGCGTATCGCTGGTTCTTGGTCCAGGTTCCGACCGGGTATCCGTCCCATGCCGCGGTCGTGGGTGGCAGCAGGTGTCCGTGCACGGCCGCCCAGGCACGGGCGGCTGTGAGGCCTTCTTCGAACGCGATGTCCTGGTGCGACCACACCATCCCCAACCTGGCCAGCTGTTCGACCCGCCCCGCATCCAGGCGTCCGGCCTTGTGGGTTTTGCGTTGGTCGGCGAGCCAGGTCCCGAGCGGGAACCCGGCCGGAACCCACCCTTCGGGGGTGATGTAGTCGTACGCCACCCGCAACTGCCCTGCCCCGGTCTCCTTCACGTACCGTACGCATGCCTGGATACCGCGCCGCCAGAACGTGTTCTCCGGCTCGATCACCCGCAGCTTCACGAACTGCGCCAGCAGAGCGGGATCCCGGGGTGTGCTGAACTTCAGCAGCTCCCGCGCGGGCACGCTCGGCCCCCGCTCACCCTCCGGCTCTTCCCGCTCAGCCTCCGCTTCACCTTCCTCGGCTCCCTCCGGATGCCAACTCCCGCTCCGGATACGGGGATCCGCGAGGTGTTCGATCGTTTCGGTGTCGTGCGCCCGCAGCGCCCCGAGGACCTTCGCGAGGGTTCCGTAGGCGTCCGAGGTCAGCATTTCGCCCGGTGTTTCACCCGGAGCGAGGAATACAGGAACAATCAGAGAAGCAATCTTTCCTTCACCGGGCTTGATTCTCAGGGCGCGGCCCACCATTTGCACGATATCGATCATCGACCCCCGCGCATCGCAGAACGCGACGGAATCACAATTCGCCGTATCGACACCCTCGCCCAGCACCTTCACCGAGCTCAGCACCCGCAACGCCGCCGGCACCAACCCCTTCCCCGACCCCCGCCCACCCCCGCTGCGCCCCCCGACGCCACCCTCGACCAGCTGTGCCTGGTCCTGGTTCTCGATGACGTCGGATGCGAACTCCTCCAGGACGGTCCGCCGGTGGGCGGGCGGGTGTTCGCCATACAGCCAGTCCGCCCATACCCGCCCCGGTTCCGGGTAGCGTCGCGGATCGCCTTCCCACAGCTTCCTGGCCGCGTCCACCACACCTGCGGCCATGGCTTCGGCTTCACTGACCCGGCTGTGGAACGTCAACACCTTGCGCAGGTTCTCCTGGGCGGCCGCGGTCACGAGCCCGGCCTGCAACGCGGCGAGTCGTGCTCCGCGTGCGGCGTCCGACCCGTATCCGGCTTCCTGGCGCAGCTGATGGAACTCGGGATCGGAAATATCGACGCATACCACCTGATACGGGGCTACCAGGCCCCGGCTCACCGCCTGTGAGAGCGTCAGTTTGTACGCCACCGGCCCGAACACCCGCGACCCCGGATCCATGCTCGCGATCAACCGCGGCGCACCGGACTCACCACTCCGGGCATGTTCGGGTGCTTCCCAGATCCGGGCCGTCGCGGTCATGTACAAACGGCGGGTCGCCGGCATCTTCGTCTGGTCGTGCACCGCGGCCCACGGCTTACCCGCGTACCCACTGGTGCGGTGCGCCTCGTCGACGACCATCAGGTCAAACGCACCAAGCCCGGCACTATGGGCGCGCTGGAGGATGCCGAGACCGACGGCGGCGTACGTGGCGAACACCGTCACCCGCTCCAGACCCCTTACCCAGGCGACGAGTTCGCCCGGATCGGTCGTGCACGGCACACCGTCGGAGTCGTCGGCGCGCAGCGAGCAGACCCCGACCATTGCCCCTGTACGGCCTCCTTCCCGCCACGCGGCCGCGGTCTGGGTCAGCAGGTCCAGTGTCGGTACCAGGACCAGGACATGTCGCGCGCCGAGTTTCTCGGCGGCCGCGACGGCGATCAGGGTCTTCCCGGAGCCGGTCGCGGCGATGACCTGGGTCCGCAGCCCCTCGGCCGGCAGGTGTCCGCTCGCAGGCGTCTGCAAGACCCTCAGAACCGCGTCGACCGCCTCCACCTGATGCGGAAACAACTCCTTCAGTGTCACCAAAACTTCCTCTCATCGACCGCTTCAGATATATTTCCAAGCCAGAAAAGACCCGGATCCCTGTACAGCAACATGCATTTTCAGTGACAACCAAGACACAGACAATCGCCCCCAGGGACAGCGGCAGGGTGTCGGCTCACACTCCTTAATCTAGCTGGGCATCAAGAGTGACGCACACCGACTGCAGAAGTGTTTCCAAACCGCCAGTCTGTCATCTGCGCAGAGCCGTCCCTGTCAACCCATGAACCCTCCTGACAAGGACTCAAGGGACCAGAGAACGAGTAGCAAGCCCCGGACTTCACGACCCGTCACCGCACATCCCAGCAAGGCCACCCCAACCCGTAGCCAGCCAAGGGCCGTGCGGAGCATGGCCCGCCGCCCGGATCGCGGAGCGATCCGGGCCACAGTCAACGAAGTTGACTGCCCGGGCCACGGAGTGGACCGGCAACCCCGGACGAAGTCCGGGAACAACGCACGGAGTGCGTTGTCGTCTTCCGCCGCGTAGCGGCGGCGCGTCGTGTCTGCGGAGCAGACCGCGCGCGTCGGCATAGCAAACC
>NZ_JBEXPH010000208.1:0-13627 GCF_040611955.1 Streptomyces sp. NPDC006510
CGAGAAACCAGTCGTTCACCCGTGCGGGATGCGGCTTGGTGGTGTCGATGCGGTCCGCACCGGATCCGTACCCTGTCATCTGGCACTCCCCCTGGTACTGATCAGCTTCCTGCCTCAGAGTCTCGCAGCACTTGCAGCGATCGCCCGGCCGGGCGGACATCGGTCGTCCGGCAGCCGGCCACAGCCATCAGGTTCCGGGGGCGTCATTCCTTGATGCCGATCCCCCCGAAGGCATCGACGTCCGCGGGTACGGTCGCGCTGTCGGCGTCGGGCCGCCACTCGCTGAGCCGGACGAAGCCGGGGTCGAGGATCCGCAGTCCGTCGAAGAGCGTGACGATCTCGTCCGGCTCGCGCACGTAGTACGGCACCGCACCGCTCTCGATGTACGCCTTCTCGGCGGCGATCATGCCCTCGCTGGTGCGCGTCCCGTCGTACATCACGAGGTAGCTGCCGGTCGGCAGCCCGGCCATCAGCCGGCTCACCACCTCACGGGCCTTCACGAAGTCGCCCGCGTGACCGAGTATGCCGAGCAGCATCAGGGCCACGGGCCGGTCGAAGTCGAGGGTCTTCGCCGCCTCGGCGAGGATGGCGTCGGGCTCGTAGAGATCGGCGTCGATGTAGTTGGTGACCCCCTCGGGGGAACTGGTCAGCAGCGCACGGGCATGCGCCAGCACGAGCGGGTCGTTGTCCACGTAGACGATGCGCGACTCGGGCGCGATGTCCTGGGCCACCTGGTGGGTGTTGTCCGCCGTGGGCAGACCGGTCCCGATGTCCAGGAACTGCCGCACGCCCCGCTCCGCCACGAGGTGGCTCACCGAACGCCGCAGGAACTGCCGCCCCGCCACCGCCACGTCCACGAGCCCCGGGAAGAGCGCCTTGATCTGGTCACCGATCTCACGGTCGACCTCGTAGTTGTCCTTGCCGCCCACGAAGTAGTTCCAGAAGCGGGCGGAATGAGGCCTGGTGGTGTCGATCCGGTCCGACACCGGGTTGGCGGGAGGGGTGAAGGACGGCTGCTGCTCACTCATGGAGACCTCCGGACGCGAAAGTGATCAAGCTCTGGCCTTAACCTACCTGGGCGTTGCGAGAGTTATGGCCGTATACGTCACAGAGCACGTCTCTCGCGGTCGGTCCGGGGTGGTTTCGGGGTTGTCCCCCACTCGAACCGAGGGATATCGGGTCGCTCGAACGGCACCGACTCCGTAGGTTCTGGGGGTGGAATCGAATCACCGTTCCCACCCCACCTTCCGGAGGCCCGCCAGTGACCGCCCCAACGCGTCGGCAGACGCGCGACCTTCGCCCGCTCGTCGCGGCCTTCGTGCGGTTCGTCGTGTGCGGTGGCGGGGTCGGGCTGGCGTCCAGCGGGGCGGTCGTGGTGCTCAGCGGGCGAATACCGATGGTGATCGCGAACGCGCTGGTCACCGTCGTCTCCACGGTCGTCGCGACCGAGTTGCACCGGCGGATCTCCTTCCGGAGCGAGCGCAAGGGGTGGGCGGTCCACCTCCGGTCGGGGGTGACGGTCGCCGTCAGCTACGCGTTCACGACGGGGGCGCTGCTCTGCCTCTTCGCCGTGCGGTCCGATCCCTCGCCATTGGTCGCGCAGACGGTCTATCTCTCGGCGTCCGCCCTGGCAGGGGTCGGACGGTTCGCCTTGCTGCGGGTCGTCGTCTTCGGGGACCGGAACCGGGCCGCTTCGCACGACGACACGCTGAGCAAGGCCTCGGTGGCGATGGCTGTGTGACGCCCCTCGATGGCCGGTGCGGCGGTCGTGCTGGTTGACTGTCGTGGCCGGTCGCACGGGCGGCACGGCACCGACGGGTGGTCCGGGGCGGATGAGGGGCGTGCGGATGGAGTACGGGCGGGCCGGGTGGGTTCGGGTGCCGGTGGGGGACGACGCGGCGCGGTGGGCGACCCGTGGGAAGTGCCTGCGGGTGCTGGTCGTCGTGCACAACGTGACCGCCGCGACCCGGCTGCTCGATGTGCTGCCGCTGTTCGACGACGACCTGCGGGTCCAGTTGCTGGTGACCTGTACGGGCTCCTCGGCGTTCGCGGCCGGCACTGCCGAGCTGCTGGCCGACACCGGGGTGCCGGTGCTGCCGTGGGAGCAGGCGGCCGAGACGAGGGTGGATCTGGTCGTCTCCGCCAGCTTCGGTGGTCAACTGGACGTATTTTCCGGGAAGTTGGCTATCCTCTCGCACGGTGTCGGATACACTAAAAGGCTGGCGACACCGGACACCGGACACCGGACACCGGACACCGGACACCGGACACCGGACACCGGACACCGGACACCGGATCTGGGACGGGGACGGGGACGGGGGCGCCTGCGCCCGTGTTCGGGCTTGCGCCTCCGTGGCTGCTGTCGCCCCGGGGCACTCCCGTGGCGGACGCGCTCGTGCTCTCCCACCCCGAGCAGTTCGAACGGCTGCGCATCGCCTGCCCCGAGGCCGCGCCGACCGCCGTTCTCGCCGGGGACCCCTGCTTCGACCGGATGCTCGCCGCACGGCCCCGTCGCGAGCGCTTCCGCCGTGCGTTGGGGGTCCGGCCGGGTCAGCGGCTCGTCCTGATCAACTCGACCTGGAACTCCGAGTCGCTCTTCGGTGACGACACGGAGGTCCCGGGGGAAGGCGGGTGCGGAGGTGATGTCGTCGCCGCCCTGCTGGACCGGGTCGCCGATGAGTTCCCTGTGGACGAATACCGGTTCGCGGCCGTACTGCACCCCAATATCTGGCACGGGCACGGTCCCGGTCAGATCCGTGCCTGGCTCGATCGCGCGCGGCGCGGCGGGATGGCGCTGATCGATCCGCTGAGTGGGTGGCGGCAGGCCCTGCTGGCCGCCGATGCCGTGATCGGGGACCACGGTTCCGTCACCTTCTACGCAGCCGCTCTCGGCACCCCCGTGCTCCTGGGGGCCGTGCCGCTCGACGCCCTGGACCCCGATGCGCCGATCTCCGCGTTCATGCGGGAGGCGCCGAGGCTGGACCCCGACGCGTCCCTGGCGGCCCAGATCGAGGAGCTCATCCGCTGTCACCGGCCGTTGCCGGGCCCCGCCGAGTTCACCACCTCCGTGCCGGGCGAGTCCGCGGTCCGGCTCCGGAAGCTCTTCTACTCGATGATGGGTGCGCCGGAGCCCGCCCGGCCCGCATCACTGGAGCCGCTCCCGCTGCCCGGGTACGAGGCCGGAACGGTCACCGTCCCGTTGCGGGTTCTGTCCCGGGTGCTGGGGCCGGGAGAGGTCGCGGTAAGCCGCTGGGCGGGTCCAGGGCCGGCGGCCGGTCCGGATGCCGACGGTGAACTGCACGTCGCCGTGCACGAGGACACCCGTGACATGGACCAGTTGGATCTGGCCGACGTCATATTCCGGGACGGCGCACCCGACGATCCGCGCTTCGGCTCCCCGTCGATCTGGACCGCCGAGGTGCTCCGCCGCCATCGGGGCTGTGCCCTGGCGGCGTATGTGACCGGCCCGTCCGCGTGCGTGGTCCGGGTGCGTGGGGAGGAACCGCTCCGGATGGTGGCGGTGCCCGGCGCCGATACGGAGGACGTGTCCGCCGCGGACCCCGCCGTGTACGCCTCCGCCCTGCACGCCTGGCTGGCCACGGGCGGTCACGATCCGGCCGCGGCCGGCCGGCGGCTCGTACAGGTGATGAGCGGCGGACTCACCGTACGGACGGGTACCCGGCTCCACCGCGTGCGGGTCGTTCCTCTGACACCTCCAAAAGCAGGGGTCTGAGCGGGGCGGGAAAGCGGGCTCAACCGGTGGCGCAGCTGTCTCGCATGCGCCGGAGATACAGCAGTTGGTACTCGGCGCTCTGCCCGTCCAGCGTCGTGATCGCCTCCTCGATCAGCGGCAGTGCCGCTTCGGCGTTCTCCTCGTCGAGCCGGCTCTCGGCCAGGTCCGTGAGCGTCCGGGCCGTGTTGTACGCGTCGCCGCTCGACCGGAAGAACCGCAGTGCGGTCCCCAGCCTCTCCCGGGCCTCCTCGCGCGGCCCGGTACCGCGCAGCGCCCGTCCGCGATGGCGCTCCAGCAGGGCCCTGGCGCGCGGCAGGTCGGCGGTCCCCTGGTCCTGTTCCCCCATGGTGTCCAGGATGCTGCCCGCCTCCTCGAAGCACTCGTACGCCTCCTCGTACCGCCACTGGCGCAGTCTCAGCAGCCCCAGGAACTCGACGGCCGAGGCGTGGCCCCGCTTGTGGCCCGCCGCCTGCTCGGCCCGCGCCGCCGCCCGTGCCGCGGTCTCCGCCTCCTGCCAGCGCCTCAACTCGGTGAGTGTGTGGGCGAGTTGCGCGTGCAGCGCTCCGGCGTCCGGGCTCGTGGGGCGATGAGTGTCGGCGAGACGCGTCCCGATGCGGAGCGCAGGCAGCAGCATTTCGTGGTGTCCCGCCTTGAGCTGGAGCGGCCACAGGGCACGGCAGAGGCGTACGGCGGTGTCCGGGTCGCCGGACTCCTCGGCGCAGCGCACCGCCTCGACCAGGTTGCCCGCCTCCGCGAGCAGCGCGTCGAGGGCGGCACCCCGGTCCTCGTACCTCGGCCCGTCGCCGTCCTCGGCGGGCTCGGGGACCCGCCAGCTCTCCGGGAGCGCCTGGTGGGCGGCCGAGGCCGCCAGCTCGGCGTAGGCGCTCAGGGTGCGGGCGAGAGCCGCCGAACACGCCGCGATTCCGTCCTCCCGGACCGCTGCCGCCTCGGCGTGCGCGCGAACCGCGTGGCGGTAGTGGTAGCGGTCGTCGGCGGTTCCGGAGGCGCTTCGTTCCAGGAGCATCCGGTCGGCGAGGTCCACCAGGATTTCCGCCGTTGCCCCGGGGTCCCGGTCGGTGGTCCGTGCGGCCGTGGCGGCGTCGAAGGCGGGCCAGCCGCGCAGCGCCATCAGCCGGTACAGCCGGGCGGATTCCGGTGCCAGGAGACGGTAGTTGTCCTCGGCGGCTCCACGTACCGGGTCGCCGTCCGGCTCGGCGCGATGTGCCGGGAGCGTGGGTGCGGAGAGCTGGTGGGCCGCGGCGCGCAGGGCGTACGGGGAACCGCCGCAGCGCTGGAGCAGCGAAGGCAGCGTGGCACGGGCGGCGGCGACCGTGGACTTGTCGGTGATGTCGGTGAGCAGACGCACCGCGTCCCGGTCCGAGAGCGGGCCGACGGGCACGCGCACGGCGTCGATGCCGGGGAACGGGGCCCGGGCGACCAGGATCGTGAACACCCCGGGTGCCGATGTGAGGAAGGGCCTCACCTGCGTGGCGGAGTACGCGTGGTCGAGCACGACCAGGAGTCGGCGGTCCGCCACGCAGTGGCGGAAGAACTCGCCGAGCTCATCGGTCCCGGTCGGCATCTCCTCGTCCGGCACCCGCAGTTGACGCAGCAGGGCACGCAGTACGGTCCCGACGTCGCGTGCGCCGACGGCGCCCCCTCCACCGAGGTCGGCGTAGATCCGGCCGTCCGGGAAGAGGCGGGTCGGCTGTGCTCCGAAGTGCACGGCGAGGGTGCTGGACCCCATCCCGTCGGGGCCGTGCACCAGGGCGAGCCGGGGCCGTCCGTCCGGGCGGCGGGACGCCTCTCGCTGGAGTTGCTTCATCGCCTCTTTGCGGTCCGTGAAGAACCTTATGGAGGCGGGGAGGTTCGACCGCGCGGCCCGGGCCGGGGCCGGGGCTCGGCGCATTCGTGCCGCGAACGCGTTCCAGGAGGCGGCGAGTTGCGGATCCGCGTGGATCCGGTCGTGGACCATGCGGGCCACATCGTCACGTTCGTCCGGGGCCACGGGCGCGGGGACCTCGCGGCCGACGATTCTCCGCACGGCACCGCCGGTGGACTCCCAGGCCCATTTGCCGGCCTCGTTGGCCATCCCCGAGCCGACCGCACCGAGCACCGCCGAAATCGCCGCCACCGAAGTGGGATCCAGCATGTCGCGCACTCCTCGTTCCCGGTGTTCCGCGCGGTGCGCCCTCCCCGGCACCGCCGCTGTCACCGTGCGGACCAACGTTAGCGTCAGACGGGTCGATGTCCCCCGGACATCACGACGGTGATCGTCCGGGCCCGCCGCGGGCCGGCCGTTCACCTGTGCTGAAAGGGACCATTCCGTCGGTGTCCGGGCGGAGTCGCTGATCGGCACCGCTGTCGTGCCGCCGACGCGGTCGAACGGGCTTCGAGAGTGTTCACCGGCCGCCGTGTCGTGTTGGATATCCTGGCGGTTGTTCCAGGTCATCACGGCGAGCCCCGTCGGCCGTCGGCGCGCGGGCCGGGGGCCCGTCGAGGGGAGAAACTGTGCAGGGAGCAGCCGCACGCCGGGGTTCGGCCAAGAAGGCCGAACAGGCTTGGCAGCAGGCAGTGATCCTGCTGAACCAGGGCGATGAAGCGGCCGCCGCCGAACGGTTTTCGCTCGCCGCGGCGCACGATCCGCTGGCCGCCGACGCCTGGCTGGGGCTGCATGCGACCGGGCAGCGTCAGAAGGAGGCGCTGGACGGCATGGTCCGTGCTTCCGGATCCTTCGGCGCGTTGCGTTCAAAGTTCGGGATGCCGCTCCGCTCCCGGTTCCAGCTCGGCCACTACGTCACCTTCCGGCTCGAAAGCGCCCGTGACCTCTGGGTGGCGGCCATGACCTCGCTGCTGGACGCCGGGAAGCTCGACGAGGCCTGGGCCGGGCTGTCCACGGCGCAACTGGACTGCGACGAGACCCGGTTCGTCTGTACGCGGTACGCCTTCCTCAAGGAGGACTGGCCCCTCGTGCTGCGTTTCGCCCCGGGGATCCGTGACGCGTTCCTGCACGACGAGGCGCAGTTGTACGTGGGGGCGGCGCTGTTCGCGCAGGGCGTCTGCCACGAGGCCCTGAACGTGCTGGCGGAGCTGCCGAGGAAGCTGGAGTCCGGGAGCCGTTTCGACGCGGAGGTCAAGTACTTCATGGGCCGCTCCCTGGAGTCGCTGGGCCGGGCGGAGGAGGCGTTGAAGCGGTACCAGTACGCGTTCCGGTGCGCGCCGGGCCTCTTCGATGTGGACGTACGGGCGCAGGCACGTTCGACGGCCCCGACGGCCTCGTCCGTGGCCGGGGCGCCTCCCGCGTCCTCCCCCGCCCCTTCCTCCCCGCCCCCGGCGCGCACCGCCGAGACCCGCACGGCCGCGCCCTCGTCCGGGCCCACGGCCCCCGAGGCCGCTTCGGGCCCGCAGGAGGGCGGCGAGGACGGGCTGTCACGGGAGGAGATGGCGAACCTGCTCGCGGAGGCCCAGCAGGCACTGGACGGCATGATCGGTCTGGAGCCGGTGAAGCGCCAGGTCCTCACGCTGATCGCGCAGCTGCGCATGGCGGCGCTCCGGGAGGAACAGGGCCTGCCCAGCGGCGCCCGGCCCCGGCACTTCGTCTTCGCGGGACCGCCCGGCACCGGGAAGACCACTGTCGCCCGCATCATCGGCAAGGTCTTCGCCGGGCTGGGGCTGCTGCGTTCCGGCCATGTCATCGAGGCCCAGCGTGTCGACCTCGTCGGTCAGCATCTCGGGTCCACCGCCATCAAGACCAGCAAGGTCATCGACTCCGCCCTGAACGGCGTGCTGTTCATCGACGAGGCGTACGCCCTGTCCAACAGCGGGTACAGCGGTGGCGACGCGTTCGGCGACGAGGCGCTCCAGGTGCTCCTGAAGCGGGCCGAGGACGACCGGGACCGGCTCGTCGTCGTACTCGCCGGATACCGCGAGGAGATGACCGGTCTGCTCGCCGCCAACCCGGGCCTGGTGTCCCGGTTCAACACGCGCGTCGACTTCCCCTCGTACTCCGCGCAGGAACTGCTCCTGATCGCCCGGTCCGTCCTGTCCGGTCAGGGTGACGAACCCGACGAGGAGGCGGCCGCCGCGCTCGGTGCCCTCTTCGCCTCGGCCGTGGACGGCGGCATGGCCGACACCCTGGGCAACGCCCGCTTCGCCCGCGAGCTCTGTCAGAAGGCTGCCGCGCAACGGGATCTGCGTCTGTATGCCGAACACGCGGGTGGTTCGACACCCACCAGGGCAGAGATCGTCACCGTGCTCACCCAGGACGTGATGGCGGCCCACCAGGAGCTCATGGAGTCCCACGGGAACCCGGCGTAGCGTCAGGGCGCCTTGAACAGCCCCGGGAATCGGGGGGCGAGCCAGGGTTTGCGGCCCCGGGCGAACACCCGGCCGCAGGCGATGGCGCCCAGCGGGTCGGTGCGTCCGAGCGCCATCAGGAAGAAGGTGACCGGCTCGATGAGGATGGTGCAGTCCGGGCGGACCGGCGGCCGAGAGGTGGCGGTTGCGGCGCCGTCGGTGAATGTGACGCCGAATCGGGCGCCGCCCCACAGACGGATCGTGTAATCGGCGGTGAGCCGGGCGGTGTTGGTGGCATCGGTGACCCTGGGCATCGCCGTGATCAGGAACGGCAGGGACAGGTCGACGCGGGTGCGGTCGATCATGTGACGGCACCCCAGCGCACGCGCGAGGTCGTAGCCGTGGCCGAGCATGTGTGTCAGCAGATACGAGCCCAGCACCGCCCGGCTCATCGGCCCCAGCGGCGTGATCACGGTCCCGGCTCCACCGCCGGTCCCGGTGCTGTTCGTGGCGTACTGGTCGACGGCGGTGAGGTAGGCGTCCGTGTGCGCCACGATCAGGCCGGCCAGCGGCTCGGCGGCCCGTTCCTCGAACTCCGCGAGGGCACGCTCATTGGCGGCGGCCAGGCTCTGCGGCGTTCCGTCCCCGTAGCCGCGTTCCTGCCCGGCCGCGAGGTCGGCCATCAGCTCGTTGGCCTGCGCCAGATGCGCCGCGGCCTCCCCCACGGTCCACTCCGAACCGGGCACCGGAACGCTCGTGTCGGCAACCCCGCGCAACACCGCCGCGATCTCCTCGGCCGTGGCCCGCAGAGCGTCGCCGAGCCCCTCGGGCAGCGTGCCCCGTGCATCACGTCCGGTCACCGACTCCACGCTTCTCCCTCTTCGGCCGAGCCGGCCTGTCTGCTGTGAACAGGCCGCCCGTGGTACGCCCGCGGTACACAAGACCAGGCAACGGGGCCCGCGACAAGAGCCGGCCGCTCATTCGTACAGTTGCGGCAAGGCTGACGGCACCCGATGTCTACCCATGAGTAACTCCCCCTGCTTCGATGGGCGGCACCACCTTCCCCCCTCCCGCACCAGGAGAACCTGTGCCGCAAACCGCGATCCGTCGTCTCTCCGGCGCAACTCTGGCCGCCGCGCTCGCCGCGGCGGCGCCGGCCGTCAACGCACCGCAGGCATCGGCGGCGGAGACTCCTTCGCTGCGCGTCCTCACGTACAACACGTTCATTTTCAGCAAGACCCTGTACCCGAACTGGGGCCAGGACCACCGCGCCGCGGAGATCCCGAGGACGTCGTTCTTCCAGGGCAATGACGTCGTCGTGCTCCAGGAGGCGTTCGACAACTCCGCCTCCGACGCCCTGCTGCGCGATGCCTCCGCCCAGTACCCGTACCAGACGCCCGTGGTGGGCCGGAGCAAGAGCGGCTGGGACGCGACCGGCGGGGCGTATTCGGCCGTCACCCCGGAGGACGGCGGTGTCACGGTACTGAGCAAGTGGCCCATCGTCCGCAAGGAGCAGTACGTCTACAAGGACGCCTGCGGCAGCGACAGCTGGTCCAACAAGGGGTTCGCCTACACCGAACTGAACGTCCGCGGTGTACGGGTCCATGTCGTGGGGACCCACGCGCAGTCGACCGACTCCGGATGCAAGGCGGGCGAAGCCGCCGCGAAGCGCAGCCTTCAGTTCAAGGAGATCGACGCCTTCCTCGACGCCAAGAACATTCCGGCCTCCGAACAGGTCATCGTGGCAGGGGACTTCAACGTCGACTCGCACTCCTCGGAGTACGCCTCGATGCTCACCGACGCGGGACTGGCCCCGGCCGCCGCCCGCACCGGGCACCCGTACTCCTTCGACACCCGGGACAATTCGATCGCGGCCGACCGCTACCCCGACGATCCCCGCGAAGACCTCGACCACGTGCTGCACCGCGCCGGGCACGCGGCGCCGTCCGGGTGGACGAACGACGTGGTCAAGGAGCAGAGCGCGCCCTGGACCGTGTCCAGTTGGGGCACCAGCTACACGTACACGAACCTCTCGGACCACTACCCGGTGGTCGCGTCGGTGCGGTAGCGCGCCGTCTCGTCCGGCGTCCCCGGGAGGGGGCGCCGGACGAGCGTTGCCGTACGAGCGTCAATGCCTCGCTGTACGGTGCGTTCATGGACATGAATGACCCGCAGGAGGTAGGCATCGCGTTCGGCGCGATGATCCTGGGCGCCACCGTGAGTACCGAGCCGCCCGACCCGTCGTCCCCGCTCGGGCGGATACGGGCGTTCACCGCCGAGCACGGCGAGGAGGCGCTCAGGCCCGAGCATTTCGATGCCGCCCGCGCCGGACAACCGCTGCCACCCCCGTGAGCGGCGCGGGCCTGGCACCGAACCGCGCGGTCCGGCGCCATGAGTGGTCCGCAGGTGGTCATCTACGATCGTCCGCGTGTGCGCAAACGTCATAGTCGCCGAAGACGACGAGAAGCAGGCCGAACTCGTACGCCGCTACCTCGAACACGAGGGCCACGCGGTCACGGTCGTCGGTGACGGCCTCGCGGCTCTCGCCGAGGTCCGGCACCGGGAGCCCGATCTGCTGGTGCTCGATGTGATGATGCCGCGGGCCGACGGCCTGGACGTCGTACGTGTGCTGCGGGCCGAGCACCGGGAGCTGCCGGTGCTGATGCTGACGGCCCGCAGTACCGAGGACGACCTGCTGCTGGGGCTGGATCTCGGTGCGGACGACTACATGACGAAGCCGTACAGCCCGCGTGAGTTGATGGCCCGCGTACGGACACTGCTGCGGCGCAGCCGGCGAGGCGCGCAGGGCGCCGAGCCTGCCGCGGATCAGGCGCTGAGAGTCGGTGCGCTCGTCGTCGACCCGGACCGGCACGAGGTGTCCGTGGAGGGCCGGTCCGTGGACTGCACACCAGGTGAGTTCCGGATCCTCGCCGCCATGGCGACCGAGCCCGACCGGGTCTTCACCCGGCAGCGGCTCCTTGAGGAGCTGCACGGCTTCGACCGGTACATCAGCTTCCGCACGGTCGACGTGCACATCATGAACCTGCGCAAGAAGATCGAACCCGCGCCGCGTCGGCCGGCCCGGCTGCTCACCGTCTTCGGGGTCGGCTACAAGCTGACGGACCCGGCAAGGAATGCTTCGCGTGCGCCGTGACCAGCGGCGGACCCGGCCACCGCTCCGCAAGAGCCTGTTCGGCCGTCTGCTGGCAGTGTCCGTGCTGGTGGCCGCCTGTTCGGTGGCCGCCACCGCCTGGCTCGCCGTACAGACCACGTCCGGCGCCATCAAGCAGGAGCAGGGCCAGAATCTCACCGCCGACGCCCGGATCTACAACACCCTGCTCGGATACGCGGCGGGCCACCCGACCTGGGACGGCGTCGAGAGGACCGTGCGCGACCTGGCCCGGCAGTCCGGCCGGCGGATCACTCTCACCACTGAGCAGCGCCACCCCCTCGCCGATTCCGCCGCCCTGTCGTCACCGCCCGCGCTGCCACCTCAGGCCTCGGCGATCGTCGACCCGCTGTCCGTGGACACCGCCCTGTCCCGGACGACCGACCGGGCGGGAGGCTCGGCCGACCGCGTCGACCCGCGCGCGGTCGGTCCGTTCCAGCTGTCCGCCGCCGAACGCACCGCGCTGCAGCACGCTGCCGACCGGAGCGCGGCGTGCCTGAGCCGGATCGGGATCGCGGCGGATGTGGTCAGAGGTCCGAGCGGACGCCCGCGCGTGGAGATCGTGGGCAATGATCCGGACCGCGTGCAGAACACCCGGTGCACGACCGACGAGCTGGATTCCCCGACCGCGACCGAACAGAAGGCCCTGGACGCGCTCAACCAGCTCGCCAACGCCTGCCTGAAACGCCAGGACCGTCCGCGCATCCAACTCGATCTGGACCTGTCCTGGGGAGATGTCTCCGTACCGGAGGCCGCCGCCCCTCCCGCCACCGTGATTCCCCTGGCCTCGCCGGCGCCGAGCACCCGCACCGGCGAGGACGACCGGGCCACCGCCTCCTGCGTGGACACGGCCCGCCGGGAACAGCTCAGCTCCTATGTCGCCTCGCCCGCGCTGCTGTTCATCGGCGACGAGGGCGGCACGACCGTTCCCGGTTTCGACCTCTCCCCCACGAACACCGCGAAGATCGCGGGCACCGCGGCACTCGTCCTGGCACTCACCGTCGGAGCCACGGTGCTCGCCGGGTCCCGACTCGTACGGCCGCTTCACGCCCTGACGGGCGCGGCACAGCGGATGCGGGACGGGGAGGACTCCGCGCCCGTGCTGGTCAGCGACGACAACGAGATCGGCCGGCTCGCCGCAGCCTTCAACGACATGGCCGACCACCGCGCGCGTCTGGAGGCGCAGCGAAAGGACATGGTCAGCGACGTCGCCCACGAACTGCGCACCCCGCTGAGCAATATCCGGGGCTGGCTGGAGGCGGCGCAGGACGGCCTGGCGGAGCCCGACCCGGCCTTCATCGCCTCGCTGCACACGGAGGCGGTGCAGTTGCAGCACATCATCGACGACCTCCAGGATCTCGCCGCCGCGGACGCCGGTGCCCTGCGTCTGCACCCCGAGCCGGTACGTATTGAGGACGTGCTCGCACAGGTCGCCGCGGCGCACCAGGCTCGGGCCGAGACCGCCGGGGTGGCACTCTCGGCGCTGCCGGCGGCGGCCGACGCGCCCTCCCCCGAGTTGTGGGCCGACCCGGTCCGGCTGCGCCAGGCCATCGGCAACCTGGTATCCAACGCCGTACGTCACACCCCGTCGGGCGGACAGGTGACGGTGCGCGCGTACGGCGCGGGGGTGTCGACGGACGAGTCGGCGGCCGACGGGGAGGTCATGGTCGAGGTCGCCGACACGGGCAGCGGCATCTCGGCGGAGCACCTGCCGCATGTCTTCGACCGCTTCTGGCGCGCCGAGAAGTCGCGCAGCCGCCGCACCGGGGGCAGCGGGCTGGGGCTGGCGATCGTGCGGAAACTCGTGGAGGCGCACGGAGGCTCGGTGAGTGCGGTCAGCGTCGAGGGGCAGGGCTCGGTGTTCACACTCCGACTGCCTGCAGGCCCGGCTGGCCAGGTCGGCCCCCAAGGTGTCACCGGTCCGGCAAAAGCCCGGCCGCAACCGGCGGGCGCAGACGCCACGAACGACGCGGACCAGGCCTGATGCGATGACCACAACGTTCTGACAGCTTCTTCATAACTTCACGCCAGCCTGTCGGCATGCCTCGTGTCCCGGTGCGAACCGGCACCCGGGCACCATCGAGGCCGACCTGGAATGGAGCGATGTCCATGCCCCACCGACTGTCCCTGCGCACCGCCGTCCTCGCCGCCGTCGCGGCCGGCGCGGTGCTCGTACCATCCGCCGCCTTCGCCGACTCCGCACCCTCGCCCACGGCGCCGGCTGTGGAGAAGTCCGCTCCAGCCCGCGTGGACCTCAGCGCCACCGCCGAGCCCAAGGAGAACACGCGGCGGCCGGTGACGCCCCGTGGCGGTGTCGCCGCGGGTGAAAGCCCGGCCCCGGCACGGACCAAGGCAGAGCCCATCGTCAAGCGTCTGGGGGACGCCGCACCGCGCGGGGGCGTGGCCGCCGGTGAGCGACCGGACGGCAC
>NZ_JBEXPH010000209.1:0-13595 GCF_040611955.1 Streptomyces sp. NPDC006510
TCCGTCTTCTCCCACCGGTCGACGTCCGAGCGCAAGATGCCGGCGAGCGCATGGTCCTCGAAGTCGGGGAGGAGGTGCTCCTCGATGCCAGGACGGCAACGGGAACGCCGCCAACGCCCTGGGCGCCCTGCACGCGGCCCGGGGTGAGCAGCAGACCGCCGAGCGCTGGTACCGCGCCGCCATGGACGCGGGCGACGTCAACGGCGCCTACAACCTGGGGCTGCTCTGCGCGGCCCAGGACCGTACGCCGCAGGCCGAGCAGTGGTACCGCCGCGCCGCGTACGCGGGCCACCGCGAGGCCGCCAACGCACTGGCCGTGCTGCTGCTCCAGGCGGGCGACGCGAGCGGTGCCGAGCCCTGGTTCTCCAAGGCGGCCGAGGCGGGCAGCGTCGACGCGGCGTTCAACCTCGGCATCCTGTACGCCGGGCGCGACGAGGACCGTACGGCACTGGTCTGGTACGAGCGTGCCGCGGCGGCCGGTCACACCGAGGCGGCCCTCCAGGTCGGCATGGCCCTGTTGCACCACGGTGAGGAGCAGGAGGCGGAGCGCCATCTGCGCTGCGCGGCGGGGGGCGGCAGCGCGGAGGCGGCCTTCCGGCTGGCCGGGGTGCTGGACTCGCGGCAGCCACCGCCCGGACCTCCCGCGCTCGGCGAGCCGATGCCGGACAAGACCGAGTGCGAGGAGTGGTACGAGCGGGCCGCCGAGCAGGGGCACCGCAGGGCCCAGGTGCGCGTCGGGATGCTCGCGGCGGCCCGTGGTGACGTGGACAGCGCTGCCCGCTGGTACCGCGAGGCGGCGGAGTCGGGCAGCCGCAACGGCGCCTTCAACCTCGGGCTGCTGCTCGCCCGCGAGGGCAGCGAGCGCGAGGCGGCGCTGTGGTGGAGCCGGGCCGCGAACGACGGGCACGGGCGGGCCGCCCTGCGCCTCGCCCTGCTGGCCGCCCGCCGCGGTGAGCTCGCCGAGGGGCAGCGCTGGTGTGCGCGGGCGGTCGAGCTGGGCCCGGCGGAGGTCGCCGAACGGGCTGCCCGGCTGCGGGAGGCGCTGCACCAGGAACTGACCGCGTAGGGCAGCGCGAAGCCGGCCGGGTCCGGCCTCGGGGGCGTCGTGAGAGCGGCGCCCCGGCGCCGGTCGCCGCAAGGCGCAGGAACTGATTTGCGCTGGTCCGGAGCGGTGACGTACAGTTCTAGACACAACGACGCGGGGTGGAGCAGCTCGGTAGCTCGCTGGGCTCATAACCCAGAGGTCGCAGGTTCAAATCCTGTCCCCGCTACTGAAGACAGAAGGCCGGATCCTTTAGAGGATCCGGCCTTCTGTGCGTGGTGCGGGCGAAGCGCGTGAGCGGCCATGCCCATGCCCATGCCGTACCCATGCCCGTGCCGTCATCCGTCGGGTGCGTTCACGCGGAAGGCCCCGGTGCGCGTGATGTCCGCACCGGGGCCTTCGTCGCTCGGATCAGTTCGGTTCAGCTCGTCGCGGCGCAGTTCGGGCAGATGCCGCGGTAGGTCACCTCGACGTCGGACACCGTGAAGCCGAAGCGCTCGTCGCTCGGCAGGTCCGCCATCGGGTCGCCGGCCGGGTGCACATCGCGGATCGTGCCGCAGCTCGCGCAGACGAGGTGGTGGTGGGGGCGGTGTGCGTTCGGGTCGTACCGCTTGGCGCGGCGGTCCGTGGAGACCTCGATGACCTCACCGAGCGTCACCATCTCGCCCAGCGTGTTGTAGACGGTGGCGCGGGAGATCTCGGGCAGCTTGGCCACGGCCCGCGCATGGACCTCGTCGGCCGTCAGGTGCACATGGTCCCCGTCGAGGACCTCGGCCACGACGCGTCGCTGCGCAGTCATGCGCCAGCCGCGTCCGCGAAGTCGTTCCAACAGGTCACTCATAAATACAAGCCTAACAGTGGTGGGACCAGGTCCCGAACGGGTGTGACTTTGGATGTTCACTTGACTTGGACTAAGTCCATTGTAGGATCGGCACCGGCATACGCCAAGGGACAGGCTGTGCAGGACAAGACGAATGTGCAGGAACGACGCAGGAGGCGCACGTGACGCAGGGACCGCTCACCACGGAGGCCGGCGCGCCGGTCGCCGACAACCAGAACAGCCAGACCGCGGGCGTCGGCGGTCCCGTCCTGGTGCAGGACCAGTCGCTGTTGGAGAAGCTCGCGCACTTCAACCGGGAGCGCATTCCGGAGCGCATCGTGCACGCCCGCGGCGCCGGCGCGTACGGCACGTTCACGCTGACCCGTGACGTCTCGCAGTGGACGCGGGCGAAGTTCCTCTCCGAGGTCGGCAAGCAGACCGAGACCTTCCTGCGCTTCTCGACCGTCGCCGGCAACCTCGGCTCGGCCGACGCGGTGCGCGACCCCCGTGGCTTCGCGCTGAAGTTCTACACCGAAGAGGGCAACTACGACCTCGTCGGCAACAACACCCCGGTGTTCTTCATCAAGGACGCCATCAAGTTCCCGGACTTCATCCACACCCAGAAGCGCGACCCGTACACCGGCTCGCAGGAGGCGGACAACGTCTGGGACTTCTGGGGTCTGTCGCCCGAGTCCACCCACCAGGTGACCTGGCTCTTCGGTGACCGGGGCATCCCGGCCACGCTGCGCCACATGAACGGGTACGGCTCGCACACGTTCCAGTGGAACAACGAAGCCGGCGAGGTCTTCTGGGTCAAGTACCACTTCAAGACCGACCAGGGCATCAAGAACCTCACCCAGGCCGAGGCCAACAAGCTCGCCGGTGAGGACCCGGACAGCCATCAGCGCGATCTGCGCGAGGCGATCGAGCGCGGCGACTTCCCGTCCTGGACGGTGCAGGTCCAGATCATGCCGGCGGCCGAGGCGGCCACGTACCGCTTCAACCCGTTCGACCTCACCAAGGTGTGGCCGCACGAGGACTACCCGCCGATCGAGATCGGGAAGCTGGAGCTCAACCGCAACCCGGAGAACATTTTCGCGGAGACCGAGCAGTCGATCTTCAGCCCCGCGCACTTCGTGCCGGGCATCGGTCCGTCCCCCGACAAGATGCTCCAGGGCCGTCTGTTCGCCTACGGCGACGCCCACCGCTACCGCGTCGGCATCAACGCCGACCACCTGCCGGTGAACCGCCCGCACGCCACCGAGGCGCGCACCAACAGCCGTGACGGCTACCTGTACGACGGCCGCCACAAGGGCGCGAAGAACTACGAGCCCAACAGCTTCGGCGGTCCGGTCCAGACCGACCGTCCGCTGTGGGAGCCCACCACCGTCACCGGCGAGGTCGCCACGCACGCGGCCCCGAGCCACGCCGAGGACAACGACTTCGTGCAGGCCGGAAACCTCTACCGGCTCTATTCCGAGGACGAGAAGGCCCGGCTGATCGACAACCTCGCCGGGTTCATCGCCAAGGTGTCGCGCGACGACATCGTCGAGCGGGCGATCAATAACTTCCGCCAGGCGGACGGTGACTTCGGCAAGCGTCTGGAGGCCGCGGTCCAGGCCCTTCGCGGCTGATCCGGACGGTTGTCGTCGTCGGTGGGCCGGTCTCCTCTGCGGGGGAGACCGGCCCACCGGTCGTTCACGGGGGCTCAGCCTATGAGTTCCGCGCGGTGGCGGCGCCTGGTGGGCGCCCAGCAGCGCAGGATGTCGCGGACGGAGACGATGCCCACGGGCCCGTGGCCGTCCAGCACGATCAGGTGGCGGAACCCGCCGTGTGTCATGGCCTCCGCGGCCTCTTCCAGGGTCCAGGTGGGCGCGGCGAAGACCACATCGGTGGTGGTGTGGGTGGCGGCGGTCTCGACATCCGGGTCCTGGCCGGAGCCGACCGCGTTGAGGATGTCGCGTTCGGTGAGGATGCCGAGCCCGCTGTTGTCCTTGTCGAGGACTACGGCGGCCCCGATGTGGCGGACCGACATCAGCCGGGCGGCCTGGCGGAGCGTATGGGCGGGGCCGATGGTGAGGACCAGTGTGCTCATGGCGTCACGGACGAGCATGAAGGGAGCCACCTCCTTGGTGAAAGGACCGCGTGAGCCGATTCACAAATTCACAAGCGGGGGGACTCTCAGAGTTGCACCGATGCGTGGGCGGAACAAGGGGAGGGCGAAGCTCACCGGGGGGCGCGCGGTAGCGCGCGACGCCCCTCGGTGACGTGATCCGGCGAAGCGGTCCGGGGCGGCGGGGGCAGGCTCAGTAGCGCTGGTTCAGGTAGCCGAGCAGTTCGTGGTGGAGCAGTCCGTTCGAGGCCGCCGCATTGCCGCCGCCCGGTCCGGAGACCCCGTCCAGGCTGGTGAACTTCCCGCCCGCCTCCTGGACGATGATCGCGTTGGCGGCCATGTCCCAGAGGGAGAGCTCCGGCTCCGCGCAGATGTCCACCGATCCCTCGGCGACCATCATGTACGGCCAGAAATCCCCGTACCCGCGAGTGCGCCAGCAGGCCCGGGTCAGATCCAGGAATCCGTCGAGACGGCCCTGCTCCTCCCAGCCGCTCAGTGACGCGTACGCGAACGAGGAGTCCGCGATCCGCTCCACCTTCGACACCTGCAGCCGGGTCGCGGAGGTCAGGCTGCGGCCGGAGAACGCGCCCGCCCCCTTCGCCGCCCACCAGCGCCGGTTCAGCGCGGGGGCCGATACCACACCGACCACCGGCTGGAACCCGTTCTCACCGGCCTCCATCAGGGAGATCAGCGTCGCCCAGACCGGCACGCCGCGTACGTAGTTCTTGGTGCCGTCGATCGGGTCGACGACCCAGCGCCGGGGGCCGGTGCCCTCGATCCCGAATTCCTCGCCCAGAATCGCGTCGCGCGGGCGGGCCCGATGGAGGTGGCCGCGGATCAGTTCCTCGGCGGCCTTGTCGGCCTCGCTCACCGGCGTCATGTCCGGCTTGGTCTCGACCTTGAGGTCGAGGGCCTTGAACCGGTCCATCGTCGCCGCGTCGGCGGCGTCCGCCAGCACATGGGCAAGGCGCAGATCATCGTGGTAGTCGGGCATGCCGTCACAGTATCGACCGCCGGTGAACAGGGCTACAGGACCCCGGATCCGCGCGGACCATTGACAGTCCCCGGGAGCGCGTCAACTCTGGGACGCGGAGCCCTCGGTGCGGGAGGCGACGATGCCCACAGCGCGAGAAGTACTGCTGGACGCCGCCCTCTCGGCGCTGGCGACCCTGCCCTGGACATCGGTGCGCATGGTCGACGTGGCAGCCGCCGCCGGGGTCTCCCGGCAGACCCTCCACAACGAGTTCGGCGGCAAGGACGGCCTGGCCCGTGCCCTGGTCCGGGACGCCGTCGACGGCTATCTGGCCGGAGTCGAGCGGGCGCTGGGATCGGCCGGCGGTACGGAGGACGCCCTGACCGCCACCGCCGCCTGGACCGTCCGGGCCGTACGTACGAACGTGCTGGTCAGAGCGTTGCTCACCGGCTGCTGGAGTGAGCGGTTACCCCGCCCCGGGCCCTGTCCCGGCCCCCTTGCGGCCGGGTGCGCCTCCCCGGTGCCCGGCCCGCGGAGCACCGATCCCGGGCCGCTGGCCCCCGCCGAACTGCTGCGCCGGGCCGGCGAACGCGCGGTGGCAGCCCTCGGCGTGGAACGGTCCCCGCGTGACCCGGAGGCACTGGCCGTGACCTGCGAGATCGCGCTGCGGCTCGCCCTGAGCTACGCGCTGGTGCCCGCTGCCACGGGGGCGGAGGGAGAGGTGGCACCGCTGGTGCGCCACGTGGTGGAGCGAAGTGCGGTCAGTGGGACGAGCCGGAGAGCTGGAGCCCGATCACGCCGACGATCACCAGGGAGATCGAGACCAGTTTGAGGGTGGAGACCACGTCGTCCAGGAAGACCATCCCGTAGATCGCGGTGCCCGCCGCGCCGATGCCGGTCCACACCGCGTAGGCCGGCCCCACGTCGAGTTTCTTCAGCGACAGCGTCAGCAGACCGAAGCTGCCGAGGGCGAAGACGCAGAACGCGACGGTCGGCCAGAGCCGGGTGAAACCGTGCGAGAGTTTCAGACAGACGGCGAAGCCGGTCTCCAGAAGTCCTGCGACCACGACCAGCAGCCACGCCATCGTCAGTGCCCTCCCACGTCGGTGACCGCCTTGCCACACTGAGTGTGATTATGCATTTACCGGCAACAGCAGATCGCAAACGTGCCCGGTCAGTCGCCTTCGCGTCGCTCCCGGGTGGACAGCAGCCGGTGCAGCGAGTCCAGCCGGGCCGGATCGGCGTGGCCGTCCGCCACCCAGGCGTCCAGGGCGCATTCCGGTTCATGACTGTCGTGGGTGCAGCCGCGCGGGCAGTCCTCGGTGCCGGGCTCCAGGTCCGGGAACGCGTGGATCACCCGGGACGGGTCGATGTGGTTGAGCCCGAAGGAGCGCACACCGGGGGTGTCGATCACCCAGCCGCGGTAGTCGGGCAGCGGCAGCGCCAGCGCCGATGTGGTGGTGTGCCGGCCGCGGCCGGTGACCGCGTTGACCACTCCCGTCGTACGCCGCCGGTCCTTCGGTACCAGCGCGTTGACCAGCGTGGTCTTGCCGACACCGGAGTGCCCGACGAAGGCGGTGACCCGGTCGTGCAGTTGCTCGCGGACCCGCTCGGCCGCGTCGCCGTTCTCCAGCTCCTCGCGGCTGGTCACGACGAACGGGACGCCCAGCGGCGTGTACGCCTCCAGCAGTTTGTCCGGGGAGGCCAGATCGGACTTGGTGAGGACCAGGAGCGGGGAGAGCCCGCCGTCGTACGCGGCGACCAGACAGCGGTCGATCATCCGCGGCCGGGGTTCCGGATCGGCCAGGGCGGTGACGATCGCCAGCTGGTCGGCGTTGGCGACGACCACCCGCTCGTACGGATCGTCGTCGTCCGCGGTCCGGCGCAGTACCGAGCGGCGCTCACCGATGCGGACGATGCGGGCGAGGGTGTCCTTGTCACCGGACAGATCGCCGACGATGGAGACGGTGTCACCCACCACGGCGGCCTTCCGGCCCAGCTCACGGGCCTTCATCGCCATGACCGTACGACCGTTGACGAGACAGGTGAGGCGGCCGCGGTCGACGGTGAGGACCATGCCCTCCTCGGCGTCCTCGTGCTTCGGGCGGGTATGCGTGCGAGGCCGGTTGCCCTTCGGGTTGGGGCGGACCCGGATGTCGTCCTCGTCGGGGTTCTTGCCGTAGCGGCGCATGTCTCAGGCCCCGAGCATTCCGGTCCACATCTGCGGGAAGTCCGGCAGGGTCTTGGCGGTTGTCGCCACGTTCTCGATCTCCACTCCGGGGACGGCAAGGCCGATGATCGACCCCGCGGTTGCCATCCGGTGGTCGTCGTACGTATGGAAGGTACCGCCGTGCAGCGGCCGGGGCCGGATGTGGAGGCCGTCGGCGGTCTCGGTGACATCGCCGCCGAGCCCGTTGATCTCCTTGGTGAGAGCGGCCAGCCGGTCCGTCTCGTGCAGCCGCAGATGGGCGACACCGCTCAGGGTGGACGGCGAATCGGCCAGGGCCGCGACCGCCGCGATGCCCGGGGTCAGCTCGCCGACCTCGCCGAGGTCGACGTCGATGCCGTGGATACGGCCCGAACCGGTGAAGGTGAGGCCGCGCTCGGTCAGCTCGCAGCTGCCGCCCATCGCCGTGAAGATCTCCCGCAGCGCGTCGCCCGGCTGGGTGGTGCGCTCGGGCCAGTCGGGGATCGTGACCCGGCCGCCGGTGACCAGCGCGGCCGCGAGGAACGGCTGGGCGTTGGAGAGATCGGGCTCGATGGTCAGATCACGGCCGAGCAGGGCGGAGTGGGAGACCCGCCAGACGTTCGGCTCGCCGCCCGTCTCCGGCTCGTCGACCTGCGCGCCGACCGCCCGCAGCATGTCCACGGTCATCCGGATGTGCGGCATGGAGGGGAGCCTGGCGCCGGTGTGACGCACCTCCACCCCCTGGTTGTAGCGCGGCGCCGACAGCAGCAGCGCCGAGACGAACTGGGAGGACGAGGAGGCGTCGATCTCCACCGGTCCGCCGTCCAGCGCGCCACTGCCGTGCACCGTCATCGGCAGTGAGCCGCGCCCCTCGTCGTCGATCCGGGCGCCGAGCACCCGCAGCGCGTCGATCACGCCGGTCAGCGGGCGCTCGTACGAACGCGGGTCGCCGTCGAAGCGGACCGGGCCGTCGGCGAGGGCCGCGACCGGTGGCAGGAAGCGCATGACCGTGCCCGCGTTGCCGACGTCGACGGTGGTGGGGCCGTGCAGCCCGGCCGGGATGACCCGCCAGACCTCGCCGGAGCCGTCCGGGCCCACGCCCTCCTCGATGCCGACGCCCATCGCGCGCAGCGCCTCGGCCATCAGCAGGGTGTCGCGGGAG
Organism: Streptomyces sp. NPDC006510; assembly: GCF_040611955.1. Classification (NCBI taxonomy): domain Bacteria; kingdom Bacillati; phylum Actinomycetota; class Actinomycetes; order Kitasatosporales; family Streptomycetaceae; genus Streptomyces; species Streptomyces sp. NPDC006510. The sequence continues at coordinate 8,299 of NZ_JBEXPH010000209.1, forward strand.
CGCAGCGGGCGGCGCAGCCAGCCGGGCTCGGCGGCGAGCGCGGCGAGGACGAGCGCGCGATTGGTGACCGACTTCGATCCCGGCACGGTGACCGTCGCGTCGACGGTCCCGGTCGCATGCGGGGCGGGCCAGAGAGCGGGGTGCACGGAGCTTTCGGTCATGGACCTCACTTTAGAGCGTCCGGCGCGGACGGCAGCTGTCGCCGGACGCCGCGGGCCCTCATATGCCGAGCAGCCAGCGGCCGCCGCCGATCAGCGAGCAGAGCGACACCGCGTGGAAGAGAAAGAGCCAGAGCGCGGCCGGTACGTCCGTCAGCCGTGACAGCTGGTCCGCGTCCGAGTCGGGCGCACCGCCGTACCGCCGCTTGGACTGGAGCTCGAAGGCCGGGCGGACGCCGCCGAGCAGCAGGAACCAGACCACGGTGTACGCGAACAGCGACTGCCAGGCCGACGAGGCCAGCCAGGACACCAGCAGGAAGGCCGAGCCGGTGAGGATCACCGTCAGTGCCCCGTACACATTGCGGATCATCACCAGCATCACCGCGAGCAGCGCGGTGGCCACCCACAGCAGCAGCGTGATCCGGCCGTCGACCAGCAGCCACGCGCCGCCCAGGCCCAGCAGCGGCGGGGCGGTGTAGCCGGCGGCCGCGGTGAGGATCATGCCGATACCGGTCGGCTTGCCGCGGCTGACGGTCAGCCCGCTGGTGTCCGAGTGCAGCCGGATGCCGGACAGCTGCCGTCCGGTGAGCAGTGCGATCAGCCCGTGCCCGCCCTCGTGCGCGATGGTGATCGCGTTGCGGGTCAGCCGCCATATCGGGTTCGGCACGACGGCGATCAGCGCGAGCGTGCCGGTCACCACCACCAGCCACTGCTCGGGGGCGGGCTGGGTGCCGAACACGCGGTCCCACAGATTGCCCAGATCGGTGCTGTCCATGGCGTGGGCGGCTCCTTGCGGTGTCGGCTTGCGGTATCGGCGTCCTGCCGGTGTGACGGTCGTGGCAGTCTGGCACTTATGTGCGGACGGTATTCAGCGAGTCGGCGGCCCGAGGACCTGACCGGACTCTTCCAGGTCGAGAAGTGGGAACCGGCGGAGGCCCTGGCGCCCGATTGGAACGTGGCGCCGACCAAGGAGGTCTACGCCGTACTGGAGCGTCCCGTGAAAGACGCAGACGACCAGCGTCCGGTTCGTCAGATGCGCGCGCTGAAATGGGGCCTCGTACCGTCCTGGGCGAAGTCCCCGGAGGGCGCCGCACGGATGATCAACGCCCGCGCGGAGACCGTCCACGAGAAACCGTCCTTCCGCCGGCCCTTCGTCTCCCGGCGCTGCATCCTGCCCGCCGACGGCTACTACGAGTGGGTCACCGGCGCGGACGAGCGACAGCTGGAGGAGAAGGGGAAGAAGAAGCGCCCGCGCAAGCAGCCGTACTTCGTGACACCCGCCGACGGATCGGTCTTCGCGATGGCCGGGCTGTACGAGTTCTGGCGCGACCGGACCCTGCCGGACGACCACCCGATGGCCTGGTGGGTGACCTGCACGGTGATCACGACCGAGGCGGAGACCACCCCGCTCGCCGTCGCCCCCGCCGACGGTCCCGCCACGCTCGCCGACATCCACCCCCGGATGCCGCTGATGCTGACGCCGGACCGCTGGGACGCCTGGCTCGACCCGTCGCGCACCGACGTCGAGGGGCTGAAGGCGCTGCTGGCACCGCCGCCGGGCGGGCTGATGCGGGCCTATCCGGTGGCCACGGCCGTCAGCAACGTCCGCAACAACGGACCCGAACTGCTGGAAGAACTGGCCGCGCCGGAGGTGGGCACACTCTTCTGAGCCCCCGGCGGGGAGGATGGGGTACGTGAGTACTACAGAGACGGGCCGCCGGGCCGAGGCGGCCGAAATGGTCGACACCGATGCCGGACCGGCCAGGATCACCTGGTTCCCCGCCACGGGTACGACGAAGGCCGGGAGCGCGCGGCTGGTGCTGGCCCTCGGCCATGGCGCGGGCGGTGGCATCGAGGCCCGCGACCTCCAGGCCCTGGCCGCCGCGCTGCCCGCCCACGGGGTGACCGTCGCCCTGGTGGAGCAGCCGTGGCGGGTCGCCGGGAAGCGGCTCGCGCCCGCCCCGAAGACCCTGGACACCGGGTGGCGGGGGCTGTGGCCCGCGCTCACCGCCGCCGGGCCGCCCGTCGTCGCGGGCGGGCGGAGCGCCGGGGCCCGGGTGGCCTGCCGGACGGCCGCGGAGCTCGGCGCCCACGCCGTCCTCGCGCTCAGCTTCCCCCTGCACCCTTCCCGCTCTCAACTCCGTTCGAGCAGGGGAGGCCCCATCGGCAAGCCGGAGAAGTCCCGCGCGGACGAGCTCCTCGGCTCCGGCGTACCCACGCTCGTCGTGCAGGGCGGCCACGATCCGTTCGGGCGGCCCGCCGAATTCCCGCCGGGGGAGTACGAGATCGCCGAGGTGCCGTACGGCGACCACGGGTTCGCCGTACCGAAGAAGGCCGGCCCGAGCCAGGACGAGGCGATGGGGATCCTGACCGCCGCGGTGACCGGATGGCTGTCCGCCCTGGTATGAGGCACGCCCCGGGAATGTTGAGCGAGGGGCCACTGTTGTCGGTGTCATCGGTACATCAACGTCGTATGTGGAGAGGGAGTCCGTCGCATGGGTTCGACCATCTGCCCGCGCCGCTCGAACGCCGCTGACCTGGAGTGGACGGTGCTGCATGCGGCCAAGACCACTCCCGAGCGGGCCCTGGGCGGATCGGATCGACAGCCCGTCCCGGAGCAAGGTCGACTATTCTCCGATTCGAGCGGGTCCGGTTTGGGCTCCGCCACAGCGTTGGAGGAGGTGGGTCCGGTCACTGGGACCGACACGGGGACCGACGACGGCCGCGCACAGGAGACGCCTGCCGAGCGCAACGCGCGCTTCGAGCGGGACGCTCTCGGTTTCCTCGACCAGATGTACTCGGCCGCGCTGCGCATGACGCGCAACCCCGCGGACGCCGAGGACCTGGTCCAGGAGACGTATGCCAAGGCGTACGGCTCCTTCCACCAGTTCCGTGAGGGCACCAACCTCAAGGCGTGGATGTATCGCATCCTCACCAATACGTTCATCAACTCGTACCGCAAGAAGCAGCGCGAGCCCCAGCGCAGCGCTGCCGAGGAGATCGAGGACTGGCAGCTGGCGCGCGCCGAGTCGCACATGTCGACCGGTCTGCGCTCCGCCGAGTCGCAGGCGCTCGACCACCTGCCCGACTCCGACGTGAAGTCCGCTCTGCAGGCGATCCCCGAAGAGTTCCGCATCGCCGTGTATCTCGCCGATGTCGAGGGCTTTGCCTACAAGGAGATCGCGGACATCATGGGGACTCCCATCGGTACGGTGATGTCCCGACTGCACCGGGGCCGCCGCCAACTGCGCGGCATGCTGGAGGACTACGCCCGTGAGCGCGGGCTCGTCCCGGCCGGTGCCGGAGAGTCGGACGATCGGAAAGGCTCGGGCTCATGAGCTGCGGAGAGCCGCACGAGACGGACTGCTCAGAGGTCCTCGATCATCTCTACGAGTTTCTCGACCACGAGATGCCCGACAGCGACTGCACCAAGTTCGAGGTGCACTTCGAGGAGTGCTCCCCGTGCCTGGAGAAGTACGGCCTGGAACAGGCCGTCAAGAAGCTGGTGAAGCGCTGCTGCGGCCAGGACGACGTACCGAGTGATCTCCGGTCCAAGGTGATGGGCCGGATCGATCTGATCCGCTCGGGGCAGGCCGTGCCCGAGCAGGATGTGACGGCAGCGGGGAGCGAACAGCCGACCGCCGCCAAGGAGTGACACCCGGCGGCCGGCCCGTACCGGCCGCCGCCACCGAATCACCCGAATGTGCTAATCGGGCTCATTGACGCTCGGTCGGTCGCACAAGCTCGCTAGCCTGGCGCCTCCATTGACCATGTTGGGGGGCGGGCCGAGCGGGTGAGAGCCACACGCGGGGCGGCGCGCGCGTACATAGCGGTGGTAGCCGTGGTCGCCCTGTGCTGTGTGCTCCCCGCGCTGGGGAGCGGCGCGGGGACCCCGTGGGTCACCGTCGCACTGCTCACCGGGCTCTATCTGGTCTGTGAACTTCCCGGGCGCTGGCCCTTCTTCGGCAGCTCCGTGCCGATCCGTGCCGGATCGTTCTTTCCGCTGCTGCTGGCCGCCGCCTTCCTGCTGCCGCCCGCCGCGGCCGCCCTCGTCGCCGTTCCCGGATCGCTCGTCGGCCGGGTGGAACAGCCCCCCGCCACCGCACGGCGGGTCTGGCGGGCCGCACAGCTCGCCCTCACGGTCTGGGCGGCCTCGACCGTCCACGGACTGCTCGGCGGCACCGCCACCCTCGGCGGCACCGGTACCGGCCCCGACCTTCCCTACGCGATCCTGCCCGCCTGCGCCGGCGCCCTGGCCTTCAGCCTCGTCCTGACCGCACTGGACGGCTCCATCCTGGTCGCGGCCGAACGGCTGCCCCTGCGGCGGGCCTGGAGCGGGCTGCTGTCCCGCTCGCTGGGGCCGCATCTGGTGCACGGACTCGCCGGGCTGATGATGGCGGTCCTGTGGCGCGGTCCGCACGGGCCGCTGTCCGCGCTCATCGTCCTGCTGCCGATGTACATCTCCTGCTGGGTCTTCGCCCAGTACCACCGCGAGCACGCCGCCCACCGCGCCACCATCAGGGCGCTGGTGCAGGCCGTCGACATCAAGGACACGTACACCCGCGGCCACAGCGAACGGGTCGGGCGGGCCTCCGTCCTCATCGCCCGCGAACTGGGCATGGACCAGGACCGCCTGGAGGTGGTCCGGTTCGCCGGCATCCTGCACGACGTCGGCAAGCTCGGCGTCCCCACGCGGGTGCTCCGCAAGGACGGGCCGCTCACGCCGGAGGAACGACAGGTGATCGAACTGCATCCGGAGTACGGGCACGAGATCGTCCGCGGCATCGGTTTCCTCGGCGAGGCACGGGCCGCGATCCTGCACCACCACGAACGGCTCGACGGCAGCGGCTATCCGTACGGGCTCACCGGGCGCGAGATCCCGGAGTTCGCCCGGGTCGTCGCGGTGGCGGACGCCTTCGACGCGATGACCTCGACCCGGTCGTACCGGCGGGGGAGACCGGTGCCGGCCGCGCTGGAGGAGCTTGAGCGGTGTGCGGGCACGCAGTTCGACCCGCGGATGGTCCGGGCGCTGGTGCGCGGGCTGGAGCGGCACGGCTGGTCGGCCGTGACGAGGGCCGTGACGGCGGACGAGCCCGAGGTCCCGAGGCCGCGGGGCGAGGGCGCGGGCCCCGGCCGCCC
>NZ_JBEXPH010000210.1:0-13527 GCF_040611955.1 Streptomyces sp. NPDC006510
GGCATGTCCCACCCACCGAGTTCGAGGCACTTCACGCAACGACCGACGCCTCACTGACCCCCTGAAACCCAGCTATCTCACTGTCCACAAAACCCGGGGCTTGACAGTGACGGAGACAGACGAGGGTGCGTTAGCCAGGATGTGGGCGGCACCGGCGAAGTCTTGAAGCTGACTGCGGCCATATCGCGCGCACGGGCTCACGATGTACCCGCAGAGCCTGTCCACATCAGCCTTCGGCCGGCGGGCTTTGGACTACTGGGTCGTGCTTTGGGGGAATCAACTGGGTTGACTGGCGGCTTGGTGCGGCGGGTGGATGCCGACGTGGCGCTGCGACGTGCAGGTCGCGCCTGCACCGCGTTCGCGTTGAAACTCCGACGCCTGGAAGGCCAATTGGCTGCGCCGGGAACAGCCGGTCCGGTCGGCACGGTTGCATCGACCGAGGGATCGGCGCCGTACGGGCGGGGAACACGGGGACTGCAAGGTCATCCGCCCCGCCAGGATCCGGACCCCAGGATCGCGGTACGCCCGCCGCGCACTCGGACCAAGACGTATTTCTGCAGGAGGACTGTTTCATGATTGACCGGCCCTTGACGCTCATGGCAGTACACGCCCACCCCGACGACGAGGCCACCGGAACCGGAGGGGTCCTCGCGCGGTACGCGGCGGAAGGCATCCGCACGGTTCTCGTGACATGTACCGACGGCGGTTGCGGTGATGGTCCGGGGGGCGTCAAGCCGGGCGATCCCGGGCATGATCCGGCGGCCGTTGCCTTGATGCGCGGCCAAGAACTCAAGGCGAGTTGTGACGTACTGAAGGTCAGCGATCTGGAGCTGCTGGACTATGCCGATTCCGGGATGATCGGCTGGCCGAGCAATGACGCCCCCGGATCCTTCTGGCAGACCCCCGTGGAGGAAGGCGCTGCCCGACTTGCGGAACTCATGCGGCACTACCGACCCGATGTGGTCGTCACCTACGACGAGAACGGCTTCTACGGTCACCCCGACCACATCCAGGCCCACCGCATCACAATGGCGGCGCTGGAGATGACCGCGCTGACACCGAAGGTGTACTGGACGACGATGCCTCGCTCGATGATGCAGCGGTTCGGGGAGACCATGCGCGAGTTTCGTGGGGACATGCCGGAGCCGGATCCTGCCGAGGCCGCCGCGATGGCCGAGATCGGCCTGCCCGACGATGAGATCACCACGTGGGTGGACACCACCGCATTCAGCGGTCAGAAGTTCGATGCGCTGGCCTCGCACGCCAGTCAGGGCGAGAACATCTTCTTCCTCAAGATGGGCAAGGAGAGATTCGGCGAGTTGATGGGCATGGAGACCTTCGTACGTGTCAAGGACGCCACCGGCGCGGCCGTACCCGAGAGCGATCTCTTCGCCGGACTGCGCTGATCCGCTCTGTGTCGTCATTACCGCGTTGGCGCCGGCGTGGACTGGACAGTTCGCCGGTCGGGTGGCGGCCAGCACAGCACTGGGGCTTCTGCCCGCAGGCGGGCTGCTGTTTGCGGGTGTGCTTTGGGCCGCTTCGGCGTCGGCCTCCTTTGCCGTCCACATGACCGTGCTGCGTGAAGACGCAGGGTGCTCGGTCCGGCCAGTTGGTGACATCCTTCTCTGGAGGACCCTCGGGCTGTCTATCGAACTCACCGTCGCCGAACACACGTCTGCGGCTGGTTCCGATCGGGGGCGAGGAGTGAGCTGATTCCAACCTGTCGGCGGTGTCCTTCAGTTGGGCGGGCTCTGCAACGCGATGAAGCTCCTGGCAGGAGGTGCCACGACCGAGATCCACCGTGCCCCACCAGGAGCTTCGCGTGCTTGTCCACCCGTCGTCGATTGATCTGTCTAGCCGGACCCTGTACTACCTGAGCGCTCAACCGCGCGCCCGGCGGCGGGAGATCGGGACGCGCCGATGGCGTCTGCCCGCAGACCGACAGGCCCTGCCCGTCTTGGCTCACCTGCGGTGCGGCGATACCTGTGCCCAGCTCGCCGCCGGGTTCCGCATCGGCATCGCGACCGTCCATCGCTGCATACGCGAGGTCATCGACGTCTTGGCCGCCCTCGCCCCGACCCCGACCGAGGCGATGAAGACCATCCGGACCAAGGCGTTCGTGATCCTGGACGGCACCCTCCTGCAGATCGACCGGATCGCCGCCGACACTCCGTACTACTCCGGGAAACACAAGCGCCACGGCATGAACGTCCAGGTCCTCACCGATCCGTTCGGTCGGCTGCTGTGGGCGTCCCCCGCCCTGCCCGGGTCCGTCCACGACCTGACCGCCGCACGGACCCACGGGATCAGCGACGTGCTCGTGGCCGAGCCGAAGTGCTGGGCGGACAAGGCGTACCAGGGAGCCGGCCACCGGGGAGCCCTCGCCGTAGAGGGTGTCGGTGAGGAAGGGTTTCGGGGGCCTGGAGCGCATCCTGGACCAGGCTAACGCGGCCGGCGCCCTCATCGACCACGCGCTGTGTTCCGGAAGTCCAGGCGCCCCGTGAGCAGAGGCGGCGCCGTGGGGGCCGACGGGCGCCCCGAGGTCGACCGCGGCGCGCTGCCGTTCCTCTACGCGCGCCGTACAGGAAGAGGTCCCTCCGGCGGTACGGACCTCAGTCGTGAGTCGGTGCTGGTGTCAGTCCGCGTGCCGCCGGAATTCAGCCATCTCCTCGACTGCACAGACTTCTGTGCACAGGAGTCTGTGCATAGAAGTCTTTGTCATCTACCTTGGGCCTCATGGAACTTCCTGAGCAGCCCTCCCAAGTGCAGCTGACCGCTCGTAACCTGCGGGGCGTCGCACATCCGCTGCGGGTGCGGATGCTGACGGTCCTGCGGACGGAGGGGCCGGCCACGGCCACCACGCTCGCCCGGCGGCTGAATCAGAACACCGGCGCGACCAGCTATCACCTGCGCCAGCTCGCCGAGTACGGCTTCATCGTCGAGGCGCCGTCCCGGGGCGGCCGCCGTGAGCGCTGGTGGCAGGCGGCGCACGTCAACACGGTCGTACCGGACGATTCGGTGCTGGCGGGTGATGACGGTCTCGGCATCGCCTATTTGCAGGCGCTCGGCCGGGTCTGGTCCGACGCGATGACGACCGCCATCGACGCGACCGCCTCACTGTCGACCGAGTGGCGCGATGCCCAGGACTTCGGCGACTACGTACTCACGCTCACCCCCGCCGAGGCCGAAGAGCTGTCGGCGGAGATCCACCAACTGCTCCGCCGACGCAACTCCGCGCCCGAACCGGGAGGTTCGCCGCTGCCCGAGGGCGCGGCGCGAGTCGCATTCCAGTTCCAGTTGTTCCCCACCAGCGCAGACCGGCACGTCTCCCACCCCACCGACTCGGAGTGAGAAAGATGACCTCTCGGCACGCGGCCGCCCAGCAGGCGGCGGACAGTGGCACACGCACACTCGCCCCGGACGCCCCGGACGCCCCGGACGCCCTGGATGCTCCGGACGGCGGGCCCCGGGTCCTGCGCGGACTGGTCGGCATGCTGTCGGCCAACGCGGCGTCCCTGTCGGCCAACCGGGTGCTCTCGATCGCCCTGCCCTGGTTCGTCCTGACGACGACCGGAAGCGTCGGCAAGACGGGTCTGGTGGCTTTCTGTCAGATAGTCCCCTATGTGTTAGCCCAGGCGCTGTCGGGGCCGATCATCGACCGGGTCGGCCCCAAACGCATCAGCGTGGCCGGCGACCTGGCCTCCACCGTTGCGACGGCCACCGCCCCGTTGCTCTACCTGACGGGACACCTGTCCTTCGGACTGTTGCTGGGACTGCTGGCCGTGGTCGGCGCGGCGGACGGCCCGGCCAACGGGGCCAAGGGGCTCTTCGTGCCCGCGGCCACCCGCGCGGCCCGGGTGCCGTTGGAACGGGGGACCGGTCTGTCGGCGGCGGTCGAACGGACCGCGACGACCATCGGACCGGCCGTCGCCGGTGTGGTCGTCGCCTCCTTCGGCAGCCTCTACGCCCTGTGGATCACCGCTTGTCTGTTCGGTGTGTCGGCGCTGATCGTCTCCACCACGCTCAGCGACCCTGTGCCCGAGCCGCACGAGACGCCGGTCGAGGAGGCCGAGGGCTATTTCTCGCGGCTGCGTCAGGGCGCCGTGTTCCTGCGCGACGCCAAGTTGCTGCGGTCCATCGTGTGCATGCTCGCCGTGACCAACATGCTCGACCAGGCGTTCATGTCCGTGCTGCTGCCGGTCTGGGCGAAGGAGACGGGCAACGGCGCGGGAGCCATTGGCCTGGTGGTCAGCGTCTTCGCCGCGACGTCGATCATCGCCGCGCTGGTGGCCGCGGGAGTGGCCGAGCGGCTGCCCCGCCGTGCCGTCTATCTGATCGGCTTCACGCTGGGCGGCGTCCCGCGCTTCGTGGCCATGGCCACGGGGGCGCCCCTGTGGCTGGTGCTGGTGGTGCTGGCGGTGGGTGGCCTGGGCTCAGGCTTCGTCAATCCGATCGTGGGGGCCGTGACGTACGAACTGATCCCCACTCCGCTGCTGGGACGGGTCAAGACGCTGGCTCAGGCCGTCACCTGGGCGGGCATCCCCTTCGGCGGGCTGCTGGGAGCGGGACTGGTGACGGTGGCGGGCACCTCGGGCGCGCTGTGGATCGTGGGCGGGCTCTACCTCGTCGCCATCGGTGTGCCGGCCCTGAACCGGGAGTGGGCGGGCATGCGCGAGCGGACGGTGTCCGACGCGAGCCCCGTCGGCACCGAGCACGGGAACGGGAGCATGGCCGGTACGGCTTCGGTTCCCGGGGAAGCGGCGGCCAAGGAAGTCGCGTAAGCGGCGGTACGGGACCGGCGCCGGCCGGGCGGTGGACCGCCCGTCGGCCGCCGGTTCCGTGCCCCCGCCTCTACCTGGACGGCAGATCTCCGTCACGGCGAGCGGAACTCCGCTGACCGGCCGCGGTGTTCACGCCCGGACCGGCGTAAGTGTCCACGCCCGATGGGCAGAAGTGGCCACGTACGGCGGGCAGAAGTGACCAGTTATCTCCTCCAGATCGCTCTGCGAGCATCGGATCCGGCTGAGTTTCCGAGGGTTTTCGCAAACGGTCGATGACGAGGAACTGGTGGACACATGACGACGAAGCCGATGATGGCCGCGGCCTCCGGCCAGAGGGCCGAGCAGGGCGGTTTCTCTCCTGCGGAAGCCCGCATCGCGGCAGTGTGGAATGCGGTGCTCGGCGCCGAGGTGACCGGGGCGGAGGACGAATTCTTCCGGCTCGGCGGAACCCTCCCGCAGGCGGCGGAAATGGCACGGCGGATCGCGGAGGAATTCGGTTCGGAATTCGGCGCGGAAACACTGCCGGAGCCGTTGACGGTGCGGGCGGTGGCGTCGTTCCTCGCGGAGGAAGCTCTGCTGCGGACCCACCGGCTGTTCGAGTCGGCCGACTTCGATACCGAGGGCGCGACGGACGTCATGGACGCCCTGGTGGCGGCCGGGGCTCCGGACGACGCTCCGGTCATCCCCCGCGCGCCCCGGCACGGACGTCCGCTGCCGCTGTCGTTCGCGCAGCGCCGACTGTGGTTCCTGGACCAGTTGGAGCCCGGCCGGGCCGAGTACCTGATCCCCATGGGACTGCGCATCCGCGGCCCGCTGGACGTCCCGGCGCTGCGCGCGTCGCTGTCGGAGCTGGTGAGCCGGCACGAGGTGCTGCGCACCCGCTTCGCCAGCGACGCGGACGGCAACCCCGGCCAGGTCGTCGACCCACCCCGGCCGCTGCCGCTCGCCGTTCACGACCTGCGGTCCGTCGCCGGAAAGGATGCGCGCGAGGAGGCGGCCGCCGCGCTCGTGGACACCGAGGGCTTCCGCCCGATGGACCTCGGCACCGGACCGATGGTGCGTGCGCTGCTGATCCGGCTGGCCGACGAGGAACACCTGCTCTATCTGACGGTGCATCACATCGCCTTTGACGGCTGGTCGGCGGGGGTGCTGTCCCGGGAGCTGACCGCGCTGTACGGCGCGCGGGCCGCGGGCATGGCCGCCGGCCTGTCCGAACCACCCCTCCAGTACGCCGACTTCGCGGTCTGGCAGCGCCAGTGGTTCACCGGCGAGGTGCTGGCGGAGCAACTGGACTACTGGCGCGCCCGACTGGCCGGCACCGAACCGCTGGAGCTGCCCACCGACCGCCGGCGTCCGGCGCGGCGCAGCGGCAACGGTGCCATGCTCACCTTCCGCGTGCCGGCGGAGACCGCAGACGGCGCCCGCAGGCTCTCCAAGGAGTCCGGCGCGAGCCTGTTCATGACCCTGTTGGCGGTCTTCCAGATGGTGCTGTCGCGCTACAGCGGCCAGGAGGACATCGCGGTAGGCACCCCGATCGCGGGCCGCAACCGGGCCGAGATCGAGAACGTGATCGGCTTCTTCGTGAACACGCTGGTCCTGCGCACCGACCTGTCCGGCGACCCGACGTTCGCCGAAGTGCTGGCCCGGGTCAAGGACACCGCGCTCGGCGCCTACGACCACCAGGACCTGCCCTTCGAGCGCTTGGTGGAGGAGCTGGCCCCGCAGCGGGACCTGTCGCGCAATCCGCTGTTCCAGACGATGTTCGTCCTCCAGAACACCCCCGACAGCCGGTGTTGGGAATTGCCGGGCCTGACCGTGCGGCAGCTCGACGTGTCCGCCCAGGACTCCAAGTTCGACTTCACCTTCTACGCCACCGAGGCCGCCGACGGCGCTCTGGACGGCACCGTCGTGTACTCCACCGACCTGTTCGACGAAGCCACGATGGTGCGGCTCGCCGGGCATTTCGAGACGCTGCTGGCTGCCGCCTGCGCCACCCCGGACGCCCGGCTGTCCGAGCTCCCGATGCTGACCGCCGCCGAGCGCCGGACGATCCTCGGCGAGTGGAACGGGGCCGACACCGATGCTCCGGACACGGTGACGGTGACCCGGCTGATCGAGGAGCAGGCCGCTCGCCACCCCGACGCGCCGGCCGTGACCTGCGGTACCGACCGGCTGACCTACCGTCAGCTCGACGAGCGGGCCGAGTGGATCGCCGGCCGGCTGCGCGAGCGCGGTGCCGGGCCGGGCACTCTGGTCGCGGTCTGCCTGGACCGCGGTACGGACATGGTGTGCGCGCTGCTCGGCATCCACAAGTCGGGGGCGGCATACGTGCCGCTGGATCCGGCGTACCCCACGGACCGGCTCGCCTACATGGTCGAGGACAGCGGCGCCCCACTGATCGTCACCCAGTCCGCGCACACCGGCCGCCTGCCCGCCCACACGCCGACGCTGCTGCTGGACGGGCACTGGCCGAAGCAGCCGCACACCGCCTCCGCCGGTCCGGTGGCGCAGGCCGGCCCGGACGACGTGGCCTACGTGATCTACACCAGTGGCTCCACCGGTCGCCCCAAGGGCGTGCAGATCACCCACGGCGCGCTGCGTGCGCGGATGCGGGAGACACGCCGTGAGCTGGGGCTCACGTCCGAGGACCGGGTCCTGCAGTTCGCCTCGATCGCGTTCGACTCGTCGGTGGGTCAGATGTTCGCCCCGCTCGTTTCCGGGGCGGGTCTGGTGCTGCGCGACGACACCTGGGACCCGGGCCGGCTGGCGGCGGCGCTGCGCGAGCACCGGGTCACGGTGGCATGGCTCACCCCGTCGGCGTTCGGGGCACTGGCCGCCGACCTGGACGGGCCGGACGCGCTGGGCCCGCAGCTGCGGCTGGTCCGGCTCGGCGGCGAGGCGCTCCAGCGGGAACAGGTCCGGCAGTGGTTCCGGCACTGCACGGTGCCTCTGGTCAACGGTTACGGCCCCACGGAGGCCGCGCAGGAGGCGACGACCGCCAGGATCAACGGCCCCGTCGACCGGGTGCCGATCGGCCGGCCGGTCGCCAACGTGAAGGTGTTCGTGGTCGACCGCCACGGCCGGCCGGTGCCGGTGGGCGTGCCGGGCGAGATGTGGATCGGCTGCCCCGGGCTGGCCCGCGGCTATCTGCACCGGCCCGAGCTGACCGGCGAGAAGTTCACCGTCGTGGACGTGGACGGCACGCCGCGGCGCGTCTACCGCACCGGTGACCTCGCCCGGTGGCTGCCGGACGGGCGGCTGGAGTTCGTGGGCCGCTCCGACAACCAGGTCAAGCTGCGCGGCTACCGCATCGAACTGGGCGAGATCGAGACGGCGTTGCTCGCCCACCCCACGATCACCGGCGCCACCGTCGTGCTGCGCGAGGACGTTCCCGGTGTGCAGAGGCTGGTGGCGTACGTGGTGCCCGTGGGCCCCCTCGACGCGAGCGCGCTGCGCGCCCGCCTCCAGCGCGACCTGCCGGACTACATGGTGCCCACGGCGTTCGTGCCGCTGGAGCGCATCCCGCTCACCCCGAACGGCAAGACCGACCGCCGGGCACTTCCCGCGCCTGCCTCCGACCGGTCCGGACTGGGCGCCGCGTACACCGAGCCGCGCACGGACATCGAACGCACGGTGACCGAGGTCTGGTCCGAGGTGCTGGGCGTCGACCGGATCGGCGTGCACGACGACTTCTTCGCGCTGGGCGGGCATTCGCTGCTGGCCACCCAGGTCGTGTCGCGGCTGCGCCGGCGGTTGGGTGCCGATGTGCCGGTGCGCACGCTGTTCAGCGCGCCGACCCCGGCGCTGTTGGCCGCGGCCGTGACGGAGCTGGATGGCACGGAGGCCGGCCGCATCCCGGCGGCGCCGCGCCACAGCGCTCCGCCGCCACTTAGCTTTGCGCAGCAACGGCTTTGGTTTCTGGACCAGTTGGAGCCGGGCCGGGCCGAATACCTGCTGCCCTTCGCCTTCCGCATCCACGGCTCCCTGGACACTGACGCCCTGAACGCCGCGTTCACCGCAGTGGTGGCGCGCCACGAGATCCTGCGCACCCGGTTCGGTACGGACGCGGCGGGCTCCCCGGCGCAGCTGATCGACCCGGCGCTGCCGGTGCGGATGCTGATACGGGACCTGCGCCGGATGGGTGACACGGCTGCCCGCGAGGACGTCCTGGCGGAGGTGCTGCGCGAGGACGGACTGCGGCCGGTCGACCTCGGCACCGGACCGATGCTGCGCGCGCTGCTGGTGCGGCTGGCCGACGAGGAGTACGTCCTGGCGGTCACCGTGCACCACATCGCCTTCGACGGCTGGTCGGTGGGCGTGCTGGTGCGCGAGCTGTCCGCGCGGTACGCAGAAGCCCTCTCGGACCGCTCCGGCACGCCCGGGCCGGACCCGCTGCCCGTGCAGTACGCCGACTACGCGGTGTGGCAGCGCGCCTGGCTGTCCGGTGCGCCGCTGGAGCGACAACTCGCCTACTGGCGCGATCGGTTGGGCGGGCTGGAGCCGCTGGAGCTGCCGACCGACCACGCGCGGCCGGCGGAGCGCGGCGGGCGGGGCGAGGTGGTCCGTTTCTCGGTGCCCGCCGAGGTCGCCGCCCGTGCCCGCGCGGTGTCCGCCGAGAGCGGCGCGAGCCTGTTCATGACCCTGCTGGCCGTCTTCCAGCTGCTGCTGGCCCGCTACTGCCGCCAGGACGACATCGCGGTCGGCAGCCCGGTCGCCGGTCGCAACCGCGCCGAGACGGAGGATCTGATCGGTTTCTTCGTCAACACCCTCGTCCTGCGCACCGACCTGTCCGGCGACCCGACGTTCGCCGAACTGCTGGCCCGGGTCAAGGACGCCGCGCTCGGTGCCTACGACCACCAGGACCTGCCCTTCGAACGCCTCGTGGAGGAACTCGCCCCCGACCGGGACCTGTCCCGCAACCCGCTGTTCCAGACCCTGTTCGCGTTGCAGAACACGCCGGGCGCGGACGCCTGGAACCTGCCGGGCCTGACGGCGGAACCCGTCGAGCCCCCGGTCCGGGACGCCAAGTTCGACCTGTCGATGTACCTCGCGGAGGCGGCGGACGGCACGCTGGACGGCGCCGTGGTCTACGCGGACGACCTCTTCACCGAGGACACCGCGCGCCGCCTGGCCGGCCACTTCACCAACCTGCTGGCCGCGGCCACGATTCGCCCGCACAGCGCGCTGTCCGAGGTGGAGATGCTGGACGCGGGGGAGCGGCACCGTGTCCTCACCGAGTGGAACGACACCGCCGCGCCCGTTCCGGCAGCGACACTGCACCGGTTGTTCGAGCAGCGGGCGGCACAGGACCCGGACGCGGTCGCAGTCGTCTGCGGCACGGACATCCTGACGTACCGTCAGCTCGATGAGCGGGCCAACCGTCTGGCCCACCGGCTGCGCGCTGTGCCGGGCATCGGTCCGGACGTACCCGTGGGCGTCTGCCTGGAACGCTCGCCCGCCATGGTGTGGACGTTGCTCGGCATCCTGAAGGCCGGTGCCGCGTACGTCCCGCTTGACCCGGAGCACCCGGAGGAACGGCTGGCGTACCTGGTGGCGGACTCCGGCGCGCCGCTGATCGTCACCGACATCGCGCACGCCGACCTGCTGCCGGACGGCCCGGACCTGCTGGCCGTGGACCGCCCCGCCGACCTGCCGGACACCCTGCCCACGGACGCGCCGGAACCCGTCGCGGACCCCGGCGACCTGTGCTACCTGATCTACACCAGCGGCTCCACGGGCCGCCCGAAGGGCGTCCGCATCGAACACCGCGGAGTGGTCAACTACCTGGCCGGCATGCAGCATGTGTTCCCGATCGCTCCGGGCGAGGGCTTCCTCCAGGCCACGCCGCTGTCCTTCGACGTGTCGGCGTACGAGATCTTCTGGCCCCTGTGGCAGGGTGCCACGGTCGTGCTGGTGCCGGGCACCGACCGGCTCGACATGGCCGAGGTGTCCCGCCTGATGCGCGCCCACCGCGTGGTCGGCCTGCACTTCGTGCCGAGCCTGCTGGATCTGTTCGTCTCCCGGGTACGGCCCGGGGACTGCACGCACCTGCGGTACGCCTTCGCCAGCGGCGAGCCGCTCCAGCCGACGCTGGTGAGCCGGTTCACCGAGCGCTTCCCCGGTGACCTCGTCAACCTGTACGGCGCCACCGAGGTCTCGGTGGACACGACGTACTGGCGGGCCTCGCGCACGGACCCGGCCGGACCGGTCCTCGCGGGCCGTCCCATGGTCAACCAGACCGTGTACGTCCTGGACCCGGACCGCCGTCCCGTGCCTGCGGGTGTGCTGGGCGAGGTGTACCTCGGTGGCGACAGCGTCGGGCGCGGTTACCACCAGCGGCCCGACCTCACCGCCGAGCGTTTCGTCGCCGACCCGTTCCGCGGCGGCCGGATGTACCGCACGGGCGATCTCGGCCGGTTCACCGCGGACGGCGAACTGGACCTGCTGGGACGGATCGACCGTCAGGTGAAACTGCGCGGCGTCCGGGTCGAACTCGGCGAGATCGAGGCGACGCTGCTCACCCACGGCGCGGTCGGGGCCTGCGCGGTGGTGGTCCGGGAGGACACTCCCGGCGACAAGCGGCTGGTCGCCTACTGCGTGCCCGCGCCCGGCGCCACGGTGGACGCCGGCGCGCTGCGCGAGTGGGCCGCCGAACGCCTGCCTCGCGCCATGATGCCGTCCGCGTTCGCGATCCTGCCGGAACTGCCGCTCAACCGGAACGGCAAGGTCGACCACGCGGCACTGCCGGCCCCCGGGAACGACGGCGACAGCACGGCCGGATACACCGCGCCACGGGACGAGATCGAGGCGGAGATCGCCGGGATCATGGCCGCCGTGCTCGGCGTCGAACGCGTAGGAGTCCACGAGAGGTTCTTCGACGTCGGCGGGCATTCCCTGCTCGCCCTCCAGCTCGTCAATCAGGTCGAGTCGGTGACCGGAGTACGCATCGGCCTGCGACGCCTTTTTCAGTCGCCGACCGTCATCGGCATCAAGCAACAGCTCATCGAATTGTTCGACGCGCAGGAACAGCTTTCCTGAAACAGCGGCCCATTGCCCACGCGAGAAGACGAAGAGGACGGAACATCATGGGCGAGAACTCGGTGGAGGCACGGCTGCTGTCCCGCATGCGGCGGCGTGCGGAAGCGGCCCGGATCGTACGGGCTGACCGGGAGGCCGGACCGCTGCCGCTGTCGTTCGCGCAGCAGCGGCTTTGGTTCCTGGACCGGCTGACGCCGGACAGCGCGGAATACCTGGTGCCGACGGTGCTGCGGGTGCGCGGCGCGCTGGACGTCCCCGCGCTCGGCACAGCACTGTCAGGTCTGGTGGCCCGGCACGAGGTGCTGCGGACGGCGTTCCCGGCGGACGACAACGGCACACCGCGGCAGGTGATCAGCGCACCCTGGCCGGTGGAGGTCACGGTCCACGACCTGCGGGCCGAGGCGGACGCGGAGACCCGCGCGGGCGAGGTGCTGCGCACCGAGGCGACGCGGCCGTTCGACCTGGAGGCCGGGCGGCTCCTGCGGGCCGACGTGGTGCGGCTCGCGGACGACGACCACTTCCTGCTGCTGACGGTGCACCATATCGCTTCGGACGGCTGGTCTTCCGGGATTCTGGCCCGCGAACTGCGCGAGCTGTACGCGGCCGCCGTTGCCGGACGCGAGGCTTCGCTTCCCGAACTTCTCATCCAGTACGCGGACTTCGCCGCCTGGCAGCGGGAGCAACTCAGCGGGGATTTCCTGGAGAAGCAGTTGACGTACTGGCGCGAGCGCCTTGCCCGCGTGACGCCGCTTGAGCTTCCCACCGACCACCAGCGTCCGGCGCAGCCGAGCGGCGGCGGTGACGTGGTCACCTTCTCGGTGCCGTCGGAGGTGACGGAGGCGCTGCGGGCGACGGCGAGCGGGCAGGGCGCGAGCCTGTTCATGGCGCTGCTGTCCCTTTTCCAGATCGTTCTGGCCCGCTACTGCCGCCAGGACGACATCGCGGTCGGCAGCCTGGTCGCCGGTCGCAACCGCGCCGAGACCGAGGGCCTGATCGGTTTCTTCGTCAACACCCTCGTCCTGCGCACCGACCTGTCCGGCGACCCGGCGTTCACCGAACTCCTCGACCGGGTCAAGGACACCGCGCTCGGTGCCTACGACCACCAGGACCTCCCCTTCGAACGCCTCGTGGAGGAAATCGCCCCCGACCGGGACCTGTCCCGCAACCCGCTGTTCCAGACCCTTTTCGTCCTCCAGGCGCCCGGCAGCGCGGAGGTCCAGGCATGGGAGCTGGCGGGCACACGGACCGAGCCGGTCGAGATCGAGCGGGGCGTCGCCAAGTTCGACCTGACGCTCACGGCGGTCGAGTCGGCGGACGGACTGCGCGCGGCCCTGGAGTACCGGACGGATCTGTTCGAGCGGGCGTCGATCGAGCGGTTGGCCGGCCATTTCACGACTCTGGCGGCGTCGGTGGCGGCCGCACCGGGTGCGCGTCTGTCGGAGCTGAACATGCTCACGGTGGGGGAGCGGCGGGAGGTGCTGGTCGAGTGGAACGGTGTCACCGGTCCGTATCCGGACACCGCGACCATTCATCAGCTCATCGAGGAGCGTGTCGCCGCCAGTCCCGATGCGATCGCTGTCACTCATGGGGGGCGCCGTTGGACCTACGGCGATATCAATGCCCGTGCGAACCAGCTCGCCCATCACCTGCGCGGCACCGGTATCACCGCAGACACCCTGATTGCCGTCTGCCTCGACCGCTCGCCCGA
>NZ_JBEXPH010000211.1:0-13513 GCF_040611955.1 Streptomyces sp. NPDC006510
TTCCACGGGCCGAACTGTCAGCCGCACCGCACCCGGTACGGGTCAATTCCGGGCAACTTTCCATGGCCCACTTGCCCGACAATCGTCACCCAGCGCGCATGGTCCACGGAAAGTGAGCCAGAACCCGAGAAACGACGTCACCTGGCCCAACGTCGCTCGTCGTCCTGGAAGGAGCGACGAGTGCGGGGCGGTGCCGAAACCCAGGTGCGGACCGGTCTGGAGCCTCGGCAGGATGGGCGGATGGAGCAACCTCTTGACGTGCCTGAACTCGCCGCTGGTGGTGGATTCACGCTTCGGCCGTGGCGCCTTTCGGACCTTCCGCTTGTCCGTGAGGCGTCGGAAGACGACTACATCCCGTTGATCACGACGGTGCCGGCGCCCTATTCCGAGCCGGCGGGCGTCGCGTTCATCGAACGGCAGTGGGGCCGAGCAACCACGAGGGCTGGTTATACGTTCGTCATCGTGACCTCTGACGATCGGCCAGTTGGCCAGGTCGGGCTGTGGCTGAGGGACTTGGAACAGGGCCGCGCGTCGCTGGGCTACTGGGTTGTCAAGTCGGCGCGTGGTCAGGGTGCCGCCGTGGCTGCCGTCGACGCAGTGGTCGGCTGGGCTTGCGTGAGCTGCGGATTCCCCGGCTTGAACTGTGGGTGGAGCCGTGGAACACAGCCTCCGTGCGCACTGCCGAGCGTGCTGGGTTCCGACGTGAGGGGCTGCTGCGGAGATGGCAGCAGGTGGGGGACGAACGCCGGGACATTTTCATGTATTCGCTGTTGAACGACGAGCTGTGATGTCGTTGGTCCTGCCGCCGGGCCGGCAGGACCAACGCGCTGGCGCCAGGGTCAACCGGCCTTGACCGGGGCTTCGGCGCGGGCGCGGGTGCTGGCGAGGCGGTAGGAGTCGGTGCCGGTCTCGATGATCGTGCCGTTGAAGGTGACCCGGTCGACGATGGCCGCGCAGAGGCGGGGGTCGGTGAAGGTCTTGGTCCAGCCGCCGAAGGACTCGTTGGAGGCGATGGCGAGCAGTCCCGGCAGGTCAGGACGCTGAAGGTGATGACGATCGCGTCTTTGCCGTGTTGCTTCACCGGGTTCCAGTGGGAGCTGGTCCTGCCGGCGGGGCAGCGGACCTGGCGGGTCTTCCAGTTGATGGTGAAGGCGTTCTTGTCGAAGCCTCCGGCGGCCTTGGCCTGGGCAGAGTGGTCCAGGAGGACCGGGGTGACCATGCGGATGCCCTGTTCCATGGCCTTGGTGATCAGGTTGGCCGACGGGTAGCCGGAGTCGAGGTAGTGCTCGCGGGCTTCACCCCGTGCTCGGCGAGCTTGCGCTGGATCGGGGCGGTCGCCTTCACATCCGGCACGGTCGCGTCGGTGGTGTGCACGTCGGTGATCAGATTCGGCATCACCTCTGTCCCCGCATCGGCGTCGGCGTCGGCGTCGGGCAGGGTGGTGCAGGTTTCCGTGAGATGGATCTTGTATCCCATCCAGAACAGGTCGTCGCCCTTGGCCGCCCAGCGTGCGGCAGAGTCGTAGGGGGAGGTCAGGCGGAGTCGACCGGGCGGGACGCCGTCGTCGGCGTCCCGCTTCTTGATCACCTGCCGTCCCCGGGCATCGATCCGGACGATGTAGGTCTGCACGAGGACCTGCCGCAACAAACCGACGGCCTCGATCTCGCGAATCCAGGCCGGAGTGTCATCGGCCCAGGCCGCCCGGCACAAGGCGAGGGCATCCTGCCCGAAGACCCGGGCGAGACGGTCACGTTTCGCCTGCGAGGGCGGGATGCGCCAGCCGTCGACCCGCGGCCCGTACCGCTCGGCGAACTCCGTCACGTTGATGTGTCCGGCCAGCCAGGCCGGTGCCGCGACCGCGAGGGCCTCCAGGGCCGCCCGCACACTCTCCCCGGCCAGCTCCAGACGGTTCAAGTCCCGCACCGCACTGATCACATGGGTGGAATCCGTGCGCTGCTTGCCCCCGGCCGCCACCAGGCCGGCCTCCTTGCAGTGCTCCAGGAGCCGGTCGAAGACCACCCGCTCCAGACCGTTGTCCGCGAGCCGGGCCCGGAACCTGCACAGCACGCTGGCATCGAAACCGGTATCCGTCAGCTCCGCCCCCAGCGCGTACTTCCAGTCGATCGCCCGCACCGCCATCGCCGCGGCCTGCCGGTCCGTCAGGCCTTCCGCGAACTGCAACACCGTCACCAGCGACAACGCCCCGGGCGACAGGCCCGGAGCACCCCGCACCCCGAACGCCTCCGTGAACGGCTCATCAACGAAGACCTCCGCGAGGCGATCCCGCACCCGTATCGGCAAACTCCCCTTCGGGAACGCCGCCCGGGCCACCACCACCGTCTGTTCCGGGATCTCCGGCAACCCCACCGGCCGCATCGACATTTGTACCGCCTCCACGGCCGCACGACAGGAAGGCGACCCCGCCAACGATCACCGCCGACCCGGCCTTACCCCCGCAGCGAATTGCGCAGCAGAGTCCGGCACCAACCCAAAACGACGGAGCACGCGGACGGAGACGTAGCATGGTCTGTGAGAGGGCGTTAAGTCCCGTTCCTGGCGATGTGGTGTGGCCCGTTCGTGGGTGATGGGACGGTTCCGCCCTCGCATCATGTCGTGTACATGACGGGGTCGGGCATGGAACGGATGCCGTACGCAACCGACTTGTCCGACGAGCAGCGCGGGGACTCGCCATGGACGTGCTGGGCCTGATCATCGGTGTGGTGATCCTCGCCGCGAGCGCGCACGACAACGAGGCCGGCATCGCCCTGCTGGACCAGGCGGCCGAACGATGCGGGATGCGCCTGGAAAAGGTCCTGGTCGACCAGGGCTTCAAAGACGCCGTGATCATTCCACCGCTGGCATGCTCCGCCGCCTCACCACCCCTACCCCCACCTGGCGGGACGACGTGGAGCTGGCCGCGTGAACGTCAGCGAACTCCTGCGGCTGCTGCAGACCGAACACGATGAGACCGCCGCACGAGCCGACCACCTGCGCGAGCAGATCGAGCGGCTCACCACCTCCCTCGCCGAGACCGAAGCCCGCCTGGCCGAGCTCACCGCGACCCGCAAGGTCATCGAGGGGCCTCACCCCTCCCGACCACGCAACGGCCCCCGCGGAGACCGCCACCGCCACCGTCTATCAGCGCATCGTGACCACGTTCAACGAGCACCCCGGGAAGGTGTTCCGCGTCCGTGACCTGCACGAGCACCCCGGCCTGCCCATCGACGAGCCCTCGATCAACGTCACCCGCTCCCGCCTGGGACGACTCGTCCGCCAAGGACTCCTCGAACAACCCGGACGCGGCCGCTACCAGAAACGGACTTACTGTAAGTTGCGGCGCTGCCGCACCGGCCGGGATGCGGCCTTGAAGCCCTTCCGGGCCCAGCTCGTCTCACTCGTCCTGTGGCTCCGCCAGCCGCCAGGTGATCAGTCTCCGATGAACCACAGATAGCTGCCGGGCGTCTGTGAACAGGACTGCAGTAGCGCCATCAGATCGCGGACGGCCGCCGCTTGTGGTTCATCGGAGCACTGTTGCAGAAGGCCGGGGCCTTCTCGAAGGGCGGCCTCAGCCTCCGGTTCCAGGACTTCGCCGACTCGACAAGGTTTCCGCCCTACCAGGCCCGGCACTGACCCCGAGCGCCCCTTCGCAGCTGGAGCCTGTGACTGGGCGACCGGAATCGAGCAACCATCTATTGCCAAAAGTCGTTGTTGAGACCGAAACCAAGTGAGGAACACGAGTGCCCCTGGGGATTTTCAGAGATCCTCATCCGCGCTGCCGGGACCGCCATACGAGCCGGCTGTGGCTGATCACCCCTCGCCTGCGGGTTCGTAGGTCGCAGCGGCAGCGGCGTCCTGGCGGCCGTAGCCGGACAGCAGCAGCGCCATTGCGCCCTTGCGGATGTCGTCGGCAGTGGTCTGGGAGACATCGAGCTGACGTTGCGTAACGCAGAAGGCACCACAGTGTCAGCGGAGGCGGTGGGCCGGAACGGCGATCGGCAGACGGTCAGAGCAGACGCCGCCTACCTCAGCATCGGGAACGCACCGACCGCTCCGTCCGGCGACCTGATTCGTGGTGCGGGCGGATACTGCCCGCCTCCCGACCAGCACCCCCGCATCATCGTGGCAGGCGACCTGGCTCCGCCCGCTTCCAGCGGATCATGACCGCCCTGGGCTCCGGCAGCGAAGCCGCGCTGCACGCCTGCTACGCGGCCAGGGAACTTGCTCGCCAAAGGCTGAGGAATCTCCGTGACCAGTCAGGCCAAGGTGGCGGTCGCTGCTGCCGTCATCGTTCAGGGCGGGCGAGTCCTGCTCGTGCAACGACTCGTCGGTGTTGTGAGCCGTCGGCCATAGCGACCAGTTCCTTGGTGCCGTCCGCACGGGCCGAGCTGCCGAAGAACTACTCCATCGCCGGCACGAAGTCGCCAGAGGGCAGGCCGCTCCCGCCTTGCGAAAGGGTTTCGGCCGCTCGGCGGGGCGATACTGATCGTGACAGTCACCCCGCCGCCGGGCCGGCCTCGGACGCGGGCCCGGTCGGTGAAAACGCACCTTTGTCGATGAGGGGAGCCGTTCATGACCACGGCGAAAGACCTGTTCATCATCGCCATGGACCTGAAGCATTCCGTGGGACAGGGCGACCTGTCCCTCGCACTCGCGGGAGCCGAGCTGATCGATCTCGTCGGTGCGGAGGCGGTCGCCGTGGACGGAGACCGCATCGTGCCGGGTGGACCGCCGACGCTGGACGATCGGTTCATGGACGAGGCTGCGGCAGCGCTCACTCGGCAGGCGCCCTACGAGCGGATCGAGGACTGGCTGTGGCGCCGGGGCCGAGACCTCTCGGCCGCGTACCAGGCCGCCTTGGAGGAGAACGGTGAACTGAAGCCGCAGCGAAGCGGCCGGCTGTCCTTCGGCTCGGAACGCGTGGAACCGGTCGATACGCCCGCGCGCCGCCGTGCAACCGACCGCTGGAAAGAGAAGGAACCCGTCCTGACAGCCCTCGCCTCGGTCGTGGGCATCGACGACGAACGATCCGACGAGGAGGCCGGCCTTGATGACGAGGCGGTGACAACCGTGGTGGCCGCCGTCCGCGACGCGGTGATGGAACTGGAGGCCGTACGCCAGCGGCGGACCATCGAGAACGCGGCCTTCGCCAACCTCTGGCGCGGACCGTGAGCCGAGCCCACCTTCAGCGGCGCGGCCGAGCCCGACGGCGACGGTGAACGTCGCACGGCCGTCGGGCAGCTCCCCCAGCATGTCCGAGGACCCGTGCGGGACTGCTGCAACCTTCCTCCTGGCACCGGCTGCGCCCCGACCTCACCCCGGACGACCTCACCTGCCTCGGGCGCGCCTTGTTCATCCCTATGTGACGGCTTCCTCGTCCCGGGAGCAGCAAAGCCGGCATGTCACTGGTTCACCGCGCCGAAGCGCTCGTCGTGGAAGCGCCAGCCGGCGGTGCCGTCGTCATAGATGACCAGCATGAACTCAGCGACCGGGCTGCCGTCGGGAAACGACATGGCGAGCGCATTGCGGATTTGCGTGTAGCAGGCCCCGGCCTGCTCCCAGTCCTCCTTCTCGTTGGCCCGCTCTTGCTCAGCGAAGAGGGGACGGAACTCCTCAAAACCAGGAAGTGTCTCGACTTCGGCGTAGATCCAGGGCATATCGGTGCCGATCACGGTCAGCCGGGCAATCTCCTGGTCGCCGCGGTGGAGCCGCCAGATACCGCCGGTGGTCAGGTTCGGGTTGGCCATATCCCCATGATGGCGATCACCACTGACAGGCGGTGCGACAAGCCGCGGGCGCTGAGACGGGACAGGGATCAACCCCACGATCGGTCAGCCTTCGCTGGCACAGGTCAACAGCGAGGATCGGGTGCGGACCGTGGTCGAGCCGGCAGGGGTGTCACGCTGATCGGCCTGGCCCCTACGCCGCCGTGCCTCGCCGGCGCTGTACCTCATCAGGATCGCATGCGCTATAGTTGATCTTGGCAGTTCGCCGCAACTTGCGGTGACTGACAATGCGTTGGTGGTCCAAGGAAAGACGCCCCGCTTCCCGCGGGGAAATGCAGGTGCAAGGCCTGCCCAGCGCTCACTCACGAAGCCCTTCCCTCCACCGGGGAAGGGCTTCGTCATGTTCGCCCGGGGTCTTCAGCCGCAGTCGTTGCTGTTGATCTTCAAGGAGCGGGTCCGTGCCTGGCACCGTTCCGGGGCACGGGCCGGGCGCGGCTTCGTCGTCCGGGAGACATCGCCGGCGGGCGGTTGGCGGCGCCGTCGCCCGTGGCCGGGCAGGCCGGCCGGGATGCGTCGTCATCTGCTGGAGGCGTCTCACTGCGCCACGACAGCAGAGGGCCCTGCATCGTAGTCTCGTGAACCACAGAAGCCGGTCAGTGCACGCGTTCACCGCACTCCGCCGGAAACAGGACGGCGCCGGGCGGCAGTTCGCCCGGACGCCGTCCCATCACCCGCAGGCACGCTTCACGAGCCCCCTCCACGGGGTGGTATTCGAGGGCAACCTCGTCCAGCACGACGATCTCACCGACGAGGTGCAGTTCCACCGCGTGCACGCCGCCCGGGAAACAGCCGGCCAGGACCCCGAAGGCTGCTGTGTCATTGCCGTCGGCGACGCACTCTCGGACCTCGAAGCGCCAGTGCTCGGCCGCATCGGCAAGCAGCGCCTTGCCTCGCTTGCCCAGTCCGGCGAGGAGAGCTGTGCGGGCTCGCAGATGGTGGGCGATGGTGCAGCAGATCGGTACTGATGCGCCGTAGGATGTCGTCACCCGCGTGTACTCGGCGTGGGGACAGGACGACAGGGCCTCATCGACCAGCCCCAACGCGGTGTCCCGCGCCGCCGGGTGGCCCTGCTGAGCGACGTCCAGGAGTAGAGGGGTCGCGACCGCAGCCGCCGGAAACACCGCGGCACTGTGGCCATGAACGATTCCGCCGCCGCCGAGCAGCGAGCCGGCCTCCGCCGCCTGCACCAGGTTCGCCGCATCGGCCAGGGCACGCAGACCGCGAGCGGCACGGGCCGGTTCATACCAATCGGGATGGCCCGGTATGGCACCCCAATCCACCGCATCGATCGCATCCAACACGACAGCATCCTCGCACCTGGCTGCGAAGGTGACCCACGCCACGACGCGCTACCCGTTCCCGACCTGGCGCCTTCACAAATGGTTCCTCTTCCCGGGCCGGCACGATGAGGCAGCCGTGGCGTCCGGATGTCGCGCTTGTCACCAACATGTCATGTGATCCAGATCACGGGCCTCAGGTGCATCGTGGGTCGTACGCCAGTGCCTTTTACAGGGTGTAGGCGATCGGCGAGAACAAGGACAGTGCGGATGGAGCAGAGTCGAGCCCATGCGTTCGACGAGTTCGTGGCTGCCCGCTGGTCGGTGCTGCTCCACCTGGCCCGTCTGCTCGTCGGAGGCGATCGGCATCGGGCCGAGGACTTGTTGCAGGAGTCCTTGGTCAAGCTCTGGTTCGCCTGGCCCAAGGTCGCGGATGACGCACCGGAGCCGTACGTCCGCAAGGTGATGATGCGTGCGGCGGCACGCTCGGGACAGCGGCGTTGGTGGGGTGAACGCCCCGTCGAACAGCTGCCGGAGGCGGCGATGGCCGGCGATGTTTCCGCGGACGTGGCGGAGCGTTCCCGACTGGAGGCCGCGCTGGCCCAGTTGTCGCCGAAGCAGAGGGTGGCGGTGGTACTGCGCTACTACCAGGACCTGCCCGAGGGGCAGGTGGCGGAGGCACTCGGATGCCCGGTGGGCACGGCCCGGTCCCACGCCGCACGCGGAGTGGCGCGACTGAGGCAGCTCCTGGGCAATGTGACCGAGCCGGTGCAGTGAAGGAGAACCCCATGGATCACTTCGAGCGGCAGCTGGC
Source organism: Streptomyces sp. NPDC006510 (assembly GCF_040611955.1). Taxonomy (NCBI): domain Bacteria; kingdom Bacillati; phylum Actinomycetota; class Actinomycetes; order Kitasatosporales; family Streptomycetaceae; genus Streptomyces; species Streptomyces sp. NPDC006510. Next base: position 7,875 of record NZ_JBEXPH010000211.1, read on the forward strand.
ACAGATGATGCGCGACACCGAGGCGCCCGCACCGTTCGAGCCGAAGCATCGGGAACGTCTCTGGGCAGGGGTGCGTGTCCGCCGCCGGAGACGGGCCGCACAGAGGGCAGCCGGCTCCGTCCTGGCCGTCGTCGGCCTCAGTGTCGGGCTGTTCCTGCTGCCCGGCCTTGTGCCCCGGGCCGAGCCCAGCCGGCCCGGCCCACAGCCCGCGACGAGCCCGTCGAGCTCCGCCCCGCACGCGACACCCGACGCGTCCCCGAGCGCGACACCCTCCTCGGACACCTCCACGGCCCCCGCGTCCCCGGACGGGGCTGTCACCATCATGCCGCCGGGCACGACCGGGAGTACGGCCACCGAGTCCCCGCCAGGGAGCACGGAGAGCGCGTCGCCGCCCTCGACCTCGGCCCCGCCTTCGGGTACGGCGACCGCCCGGAACCAGCCGTCCACCACCTCGCCCTCGCCCATCACCCCATAACGCTGTAGCACACCGTCGCCCCAAGCGTCTTCGGCCTGCCCCGCACCAGGCCACAAAAGGACAAAACATGAGAAAACAAGGGTCACTTGCCCTGCAGGACCCAAGCCCACTGCCGCACCGCGCGCCGGTGGCGACGCACCACCCGGAGCCCGTCCTGGACGTGGTCGTCCCCGTGTTCAATGAGGAGAAAGATCTGGAGCCGAGCGTGCGGCGGCTCCACGCACACCTGTGCCAGACCTTCCCCTATCCGTTCCGCATCACCATCGCCGACAACGCCAGCACGGACAGCACCCCGCTGATCGCCGCTCGGCTGGCAGACGAACTGCCCGAAGCACAGTGGCTTCGGCTGGCCGAGAAGGGGCGCGGCCGGGCGCTGCGTACCGCCTGGTCGCTCTCGTCGGCCCCCGTACTCGCGTACATGGACGTGGACCTGTCCACGGAACTGACGGCGTTGCTGCCGCTCGTGGCCCCGCTGCTCTCCGGCCACTCCGATATCGCCATCGGCACCCGCCTGGCCCCCGGTTCCCGGGTGGTACGCGGCCCCAAACGAGAGATCACCTCTCGTTGCTACAACGCCCTCCTGCGCTTCGTCCTCGCCGTGGGCTTCTCCGACGCGCAGTGCGGATTCAAGGCGGTGCGGCGTGATGTGGCCGAGCGACTGCTGCCCCTCATACAGGACTCGGAGTGGTTCTTCGACACCGAACTGCTGGTGATCGCCGAGCGTGCCGGGCTGCGCATCCATGAGGTACCGGTCGACTGGGTGGACGATCCCGACACCCGGGTCGACATCCTTGCCACAGCACTGGCCGACCTGCGCGGCATCGCCAGGATCGGCGGGGCACTGGCACGGAACACACTGCCGCCGGGCGGGTCGCTCCGCGATGTCGGCGCCGCTGCACCGGGCAGGCTCGCCACCCAACTCGTGTGCTTCGCCGCCGTAGGAGCCGTCAGCACCCTCGCATACCTGCTCCTCTATGCAGCGCTGCGCCCGGTGGCCGGATCCCAGGCCGCCAACGCACTCGCGCTGCTGGTCTGCGCCGTCGCCAACACGGCCGTGAACAGGCGGCTCACCTTCGGCCTCCGCGGCCGTGGCGGTGTGCTGCGCCACCAGAGCAGGGGCCTGGTCGTCCTCCTGATCGGCCTGGCGCTCACCGGCGGATCGCTCGCCGCCCTGCACCACGCGGTGCCCTCGGCCGGGCAGACCATCGAACTCGCCGTACTCGTCGCAGCCAACCTGGCCGCGACGTTGCTGCGGTTCCTGTTCTTCCGAGCATGGGTGTTCCGCGCATGATCAAGACCATCGCCCGTACGACCGCGACCGGCACCCCGACCTGGAACGCGAAGCTGTCGCAGCAGCCCGCCACCACGGGCCCCGACCGCCGGCGCCGGCTGCGCCGCACAGCCGAGCACTACGGCCCCGTACTGGCCGTCTACGGCACGCTCAAGTTCATCGGCTTCGCCTCCTTCATGTGGCTGCTGCACTCCTCCGGGGACTACCGCACGAAACACCCGCGCTTCGGCGGCGGCGCCCACCCGTGGGACGTCCTGGCCAGCTGGGACGGCTGGTGGTACCAGCAGATCGCCGAGCACGGATACGACCCTCAACTGGTCCCGATCCCCGGCGCCACCGGCCCGATCACCCTCGAAGGGAACTCGGCGGCGTTCTTCCCGCTCTACCCGGCGCTGATGCGGCTGGTCTCCGAGCTCACCGGCCTCGGCTCGTACGGCGCCGGCATGCTGGTCTCCGTCGTCGCCTCCTTGGCCGCCGCCCTGGGCATCTACGCCGTCACCGAACGCCTCGGCGGCAGAAGGGCCGGGCTGGCCGCGGCCGGACTCTGGGCCGTCTGGCCCGGTTCCGGCGCGGAGTGGGCCGTCTACTCCGACTCCCTCTACGTGGCCCTGGCCGTCTGGGCCTGCCATGCCGTCCTGAGCCGCCGCTGGCTCACCGCCGGCCTCCTCACCTGCGTGGCAGGGCTCAACCGGCCCACCGCCGGGGCGCTGATCGCCGCCGTCGCCGTCGCGGCCCTGCTCGAGCTCCGGCGTCACCGGGACGACATCCTGCGTCCGGTGGCCGCGATGGCCGTCGCCCCGCTCGGCCTCCTCGCCTATATCGGCTGGGTGGGTCACGAAATGGGCGACTACGGCGGCTACTTCAAGCTTCAGTCCGATGCCTGGGCCCACGAATGGGACTACGGCCGGCACACCTTCGACGTCCTCACATCCGTCCCGGTGGGCCACTCCGACTATCTCTCCGCCTGGCCTTTCGCGGACCTGATCGGCGTCGGGGTCGTCCTGCTCGCGCTCGCACTGCTCCTGCTGCTGATCCGGCTGCGTCCCCCAACCATCCTGATGGTCTACACCGTCCTCACCCTCGTCCTCATCCTGGGCAGCCAGCAGATATTCGCCAACGTCTCCCGCTATCTGCTCCCCCTCTTCCCGCTCTTCCTCCCACTCGCCCTCGCCCTGCGCCGCCTCAGCCTGCCCCTCCAGCTCACGCTCCTCGGCATCGCGGCCCTGGCTTCCGGCTCGTACGCGGGCTACGGCCTTTTCGAACTCGGCGTCCCGTAACCGACGGCCCCAGGACGTCCAGATGCCACTTGTCGCCGGGCTGGGGCCGGTCGGCGGCGCGGTCCGTCGGCGTACCGCTGACCGAACTTCAAGCATCAGCGGCGGATCGCCTCGTACGGGAAGCGTGCGCCGCACCGGCTGCAGCGCCTTCACGCACTGTTCGTGGGCCACGAGGGGATCGACACCGGCTCCCGGTCGTGGACGGCCATGGCCCACTCACCCATGCGCCCGTTGATCAGTTCGTTCGAGCACTGGTTGCGGTGCCGTCGCCGAGGGCGGCTGACGGGCGCCCGGCCCTGGCTGTGGACGTCTCACCGTGGCTGCGGTCGGACGCCGACACGGCCTTCGAACGGCCCCGAGCATGCGCGTTGATCACGCTGCGTCGGATCCAGGCGGTGAGATGGGGCAGGGTCTGGTAGGTCTCCGCGGTGCGTGCTGCGGCTTCCAGTGTTGCGATGAGCTGAAGTCGGCTGTGGTCGCCTGGTGAGTGGGTGTCGAGCAGGGCGAATCGCTGCAGACGAACAAGCGCCCAGGACACGCAGGCAGCAGCGAGGCCGTTTCCGTACCGCCGGTCGGTCGTCATTGGCTTCCGGAATGCCGCGGGCCAGGGCGTGGCGGTACTGGTCGGCGAGGCCTGTGGTGGTCGGATCGCCACCGTCAGCCAGGCGGGTCCCGGTACATACAGGCACACAGCATCGGTCAGCGCGTGGGTGTAGCCGGCGAATTCGAAGTCGATGAGGCGGGCGTCGGTCGGTCCGGAGGCGTGGAGGAGGATGTTGTTGACTTCTGCGTCCCCGTTGCTCAATGCGAGGAAGGAGCCTGGAGCATTCAACTCTTCCATGGCTGGGGCGAATTCGTGGACACCCCGGCTGGCGAGGGGAGCCCCGAGCGCCGAGGCGCGCTCTATCGCTTCCTCTCTGAGGGGGGCGAGTCGTCCTGCCTGGTCTGCCGCAGCGTCAACCGGCCCCAGCTCGGCCCGACGAGTGTAGTAGGTCTCGGCCCTGCCTGCGCTGGCCGCGCTCAGCGCACCGCGGGCGCGGGCGAACGCGGCCAGTCGGTCGCCGTGCGCTGCCGCTCCGTCCCGCCGAAGCAGCTGGTCCAGGGCGACGCGGGGAGCGAGGTCTTCCAGGACGAGGAATCGGGCAGCCGAGTCGGCGGCGATGACGCGAGGGGCGAGGCCGATCCCGAGATCCTCGCTGAGGAACTGGAGCGCAGCCAGTTCGGTACGCAGCCGCCATGGTGCGGTACGCGCATCGCGCTGCCCGTTCGGTGTCCACTTGACGACGACGGAGCGCGGAAGGACGGACGTGCCTTGAAGCCAGCCCCGGGTTACGGCCCACGGTTCCACCTGCTCCCAACGGTCGACAGCGACCGGCGAGGCGAAGAGGTCTGTCAAGAGGTGCTTCAGCGCGTCGACTCGGAAGATCCCTCTCGGGGCAGCCGCCATGTGCTCACTCCACGGCTCGATCCTCTGCGTCGGGCATGCGTGCGAGGAATCACAGAGAGTAAGTCTGGTCACCCACCGGGCATCCCGCGGGGAATTTCAAAGAGCGTCAACACGCCGCAGTGTCAGCGGCGCCAGGGATAGTGGCCTTCATGACTGATGAGCGATACTCCCAGCTTGCTGCCGAGCAGCTTCCCGGCGATCTTGCTCAGCCCTGGACGGCGCTCCTGCGCCCGTGCATACGCCTTCGTCGGGCCGCAGACAGCGAGCAGGCCGTGGCCGCCCTCGGTGGAAGCCCGGACCTCCCGGCAGGGGGCGGCTGGCCCGAGTGGCCCGGGCACGGGCCACTGCCCTTCATCGCTTCAGTGCGGTGTGCCGCGCTACCACGCGAGGGGCTTGCCGAACAGTTCCCGCAGGACGGGACCCTGCTCTTCTTCTACTTCGACGGTCAAGCCGACGAAAGCGCCTTCGTCCCCGCTGATGACCCTGAGACGTGGGCTGGGGCCCAGGTGCTGTACGTCCCGGAGAACACCCCGGGCTTTTCGACAGACGTCCCCCAGGACCTGGAAGCGTTCCCACGCGTGGACCTCACTGCAGACGCGGAGGAAAGCGCCCCCGACATGCGGCTGCCCCAGACCCGGCAAGCTCTGCTCGGCGACAGCCGGCACTGGCCGCACCCACGCGAAACCCCGTCCGAGCTCAAGCCGTTCCTCCGTGCCTTCGCTCGCCTGCGCACCCGCATCGGGCACCAGATCGGCGGCCACGCCGTACCCGTCCAGGGCCCGGTGGAGTACGAGATCGCGAACGCGGCGCTCGGCAGCATTCACTCGTGGGGCGACCACCCCCTGGACCAGGAAGCCGAGCGCTGGGTACTGCTCGCCCAGTTCGACAGCGACAAAGACGCGAAGATGACGTGGGGCGACACGGGCACCCTCTACTGGCTCATCCGCCCCGAAGACCTCGCCGCCCACCGCTTCGACCGGGCCCGGCTCACCCTGCAGTGCTGATCAGCCTCGATCCTCGCGCAGCTCGGCGACCATGTTGATGAGGTCCTGGAGGGAGTGTCATGAATCAGGTGTGGACCTCCACGAAGGAGTCACCTGATGAGTACGACGACTGATCACCTGATCGAGACTGGGGCCGGTGTGTCGC